>JAZRGZ010000001.1:0-34969 GCA_045644505.1 Christensenellaceae bacterium
CGCAAAGCTAACATTATTTTTTCAAACTCTGCGTCTTCACCCTCTATTATTTCGGACGATATTTCGGGCATACGGTTTACGATTACTGCATTTATGTACTCGTCAAGATTATAGGTATTAGTAAAACGTCTGTTATCAATAAACGACGACGCTGAAATTCCTAAACCTATATATTCACCGCGTTTCCAGTAGGTTTGGTTGTGTTTGGAGCGATAATTGGGCATACAAAAATTAGATACCTCGTAACGCTCAACACCTTTTTGTTTTAAGTATTCTACAACACCATCATAAATATCAGCCACTTCATCGTCTGATAAAAGTTCACCGTTAAGATAATCTGTGTAAATAGGCGTACCTACTTCGGGAGTAAGTGCGTAAACTGAAATGTGCTTTGCCCCACCCGCAAGCGCTAAGTCTATGGTTTTTTTGACTTGCTCTAAGGTTTGACCGCTTAAACCGATTAGAACGTCCGCCGAAATGTTTTCACCTTTTAGCATATTACAGCAAAGCAAGAAGTCTTTTGCGGTATGTATACGGTTTAACTTTTTGAGTTGGTCGTCGTAACCAGTTTGAAGCCCTATTGAAAATCTGTTTATTCCCACGCTTTTATAGTCTTTTACCTTTTCAGGTGTTAAAGTGCCGGGGTTGATTTCTATGGTTATTTCGGGATTGAAGCTTAAATTAAAATGTTTTTTTACTTGTCTTATTGCTCCTACGATAAACTTTGAATCTACTACCGACGGAGTGCCCCCTCCAATATAAACGGTATCGAAAACTTTGTCTTTTAATTGTTTTGCCCTACCTTCGGCTTCACGGTAAAGACAGGCAAAATAACTTTCGGTTTTATTTATTTCTTTTGGAAAAGACGCAAAATCGCAGTACGTACATTTGCTTTTACAAAACGGTACGTGTATATATATTCCCGCCATAATTACTCCTAAATAAAGTATTATTTTATTATTATATAATAGTTTAAAACTTAAATCAAGCAAAATCAAAGGACGCGGAAATTTCCACGCCCTTTGTGTTTGTTTTGTTAATATTTACACAGTATTGCGAAGTAAGTATGACTTTATAAACTTTATAATGCTCTAATGCTTTCTACCGGAGGTTTCTTCGCCGTAAAGTATACGGGGAAGAAAGTTGCTACGACAGATATACCAAACGATACTGCAAGGATTAAGAGAACGTTTATTGCTTGGAAGTTTAGTAGTTTCATATTAACTACCGTTACCATAGACGTATTAAGTACGCTACAAACAACGTATGCGACAACAGTTGCTATTATAAAGCATATCAACGCAATTATAAATGCTTCGGCAAAGAAAATTTTAAATACGTCTGACCCCCTTGCACCAACTGCGCGAAGCACACCGATTTCTTTGCGTTTTGCAGAAATTGATACCGAAATAAAGTTTAGTAACATCAATGCCGAGAATACACCCATTACTATGCCGATAATTAAGAAAATTTGTTCTAGTTCGGTAATCATTTCAACGAAAAATTCAAGCTGTGTGTATACGTTGTTAGTTATTCTAAGAACTACGTCTGTACCACCTGTAAGCGCTTCTGTAATTTGTTCAATCGAATTATCGGTAAGTCTTATAATATAGTTATATTTTGCGTCTTCGGGTTCAACGTATTCGGTAGATTCTATATATTTCCAAGTATATTCTTCTTCACCGTCGTAAAGTTGTGAATAGGTTCTTCTGAAATTATCCGAAACAAGATATGATTGAACGTAAGGTTGACCTTCGATATCAAAATAACCTAATACTTCTAGTTCGCCCGATAAACCAGCAAAATTTTTATAATATATTTTTTCAATGTCTACACTTAAATTAGGAATAAATCTGTCTGCACCTTCTTTAATATCGTGTCCTACGAACTCACGATATTTGCCGTTGAGTATAGCATTTTTTATTGCATTGTAATCGTTGGTATCAGCATTATTATATCTCATTGAGTTAATTACGTTCCAAATATCAGTACCACTGGTAATAAGTTGATTTAACTCACTTTGTCTTTCACTTGCATGATAATACATTTCAAGCGCGTAGTCGTAATAGTATATTTGCTCGTAATTTGTTTTAAGATTTGCGTCAATCCAAGTTTTTAACGTCGTCCAGTCGCTTTCCTGAATATTTTCAGGCGTATTATTGTTGACGTTAGATACAATTTTATTACCCGCTTCCTTTAAGTCGGTTGGTAATTCATCATGATAATATGCATATAAAGCATTATACGTCTCAACTAAGTATTCTTTTTCTTTTAAAACAGGGTACCACTCGTTGACAACCGCAATAATACCACTTAAATCACTCAGCATATACAATTCGTTAATTTGCATCTGGAAATCCAAGTTAAACAATTCTTTTGCCTGAGCATCGTATCCTTTAAGAGAACCCGTTAAATGATTAATATAATTATTTCTTAAATTTTCCCTTATTTTTTCGTTTAATATACTTTTAGAAATGAAAATTTGATGGTCGGATAAAGTAAAATTATCGCTATTAATTTCGTTGCCGTCTAAATCGTAAAGTTTAACGTATTTTTTATAATCTTTTATTGTCTTTTCAGTATAAACGCTTTCGCCCCACCAATCTTGATAATCTTCGGTAATTTCATATTGATTTAAATACACACCCCTTGCATAGTATGAATTGATGTTAATACTATTTCCGTTAGTTGAAATATTATTTTTATATTGGTCGTAAAAATCTTCGGAAACAAAAACCAAATCGTTAAAACTACCTTCTATAAAGTCTTTTAACGAACTTTTCAAAAGTTCTTTTTCCGTCGAACTTAATTGAGTATTGGTAGAATCTTTTAAGGTGTCGTATTTACTGGGAATTTCGTTTATTTTGTATACACCTACAATAGTAAACTGGTCAGATGACGGAATTGCGTTGCAATTGGTAAACTTCATTTGTTTACCTACCAACTGTGATGCTTCGGTCACACCGCTACGCTCAGTTTCTACAAAAAGATTTGCTATGTATTCAGGAATAGCGATTTCGGTTTTGTTTTCGGGATATCTACCTTCACCTATAAACGTAAAGCCGTTGTTTTGCATATATTCAGCGCCACAATCGGTAAATCCGTATATAGTATCCACAGGATAGTAATCTTTTAAAGTAGTACCAACATCAGGACTAATAGGATTATCGTTAACAAACATTAAACTTATGCCCTGATTTCCATTAGACCAACGGTCGTTTGTGAAGTTATAGATGCCTGCATAAACACCATTAGCGCTTGCGTTTTTATTTTTTAGTTCTTGCACCCCGAAGCGAGTAGTATATTTCTCTTCGCGTTCGTAATCAAGTTTTTCTTCGCCCGTTACGTTGTCTACCTTGTAGTTTTGGTTTTTAACCAAATATTTTTTCTCAACAGTAATACTCGGGTAGTTTGCTTCTCTTAACGCTTCTGACACCGAATAATTAGAGTCGTATAGCATAAACGTCGATACCACGCCGAACAACACGAAGGCTATAACTGATAATAAAATGGTAAATATAAGTCTTATAGGTTTAGTTTTAAGACCTGATGCACCCATTTTAAACGCGTGCGATGCCGGAAGTTTTGATTTTATGAATTTAGTCTTTTTGCCGTCGTATTCCTTGACGTCTACGTTTTTAGTATCTGCAAAATACTCTTTATTACCATTATCGTTAATCTTACAAGCGCGCTTTACGTCGGGCATTTCTCGTTTACCAGCCGTTATAATTGCTTCGCCTTTGTTCTTTTTAAGCATCGTAACGATATTCTTAACGTCTGTTTCAGTGATTTCTTCGGCATTTTTAATACTTATGGTATCATCTGAAATGATTTGAACGTTTTCGTTTATTTGCCTAGGCTCTGAAATTTCCTTAGAAACGTCGGATAAAATTTGACCGTCTTTAAGTTCGATAATTCTGTCGCCGTAAAATTCTGCGAATTCGCGGTCGTGAGATACAATTACCACGAGTTTGGTTGTAGAAAGTTTTTTTAAGGTGTCTAATACCTGCTTACCTGTATTAGAGTCGAGCGCGCCCGTCGGTTCGTCCGCCATAATAATTTCGGGGTTTTTGATAAGTGCACGCGCAATTGCTACCCTTTGCTTTTGACCACCAGATAAAGTGTTGGGTTTTCTTTTTCCTAAACCTTTAAGGTCAACTTGCTCTAAAAGGTCGTTTACTGCCTTTTTATCATTGGGCTTACCTTGAAGTTGAAGCGCGAGCGCGATATTTTGTTCGACGTTAAATTCGTTTAAAATGTTATATTCTTGGAAAATAAAGCCGATACAAGTATTGCGGTAACTGTCAAAGTCCGCTGACGAGAAGTCCTTACTGCTTCTGCCTTTAACTATAATTTCACCGCTATCAGGCTTATCAAGACCACCTGAAACGTTAAGTAAGGTTGACTTACCCGAACCGCTTCGTCCTAGCAAGAACACCATGCCAGTTTCGGGAAACTTAACCGAAACATTGTCAAGAGCTTTAACGGTTACACCGCCTTTGGTTGAATAACACTTGACTAGGTTTTTTATTTCTAACATTGTTTTCTCCTTATTTAATGTTTTCTTAATTTATCTGACAAGAGTGTTTCTCTTTTCCGCTAGGAAAAGAGAAAGGGTATACCCTTTGATTTAAAAAATTTTTACGTGTTGTTATCTGTTTTAAGGATAGAAATAAACGCTTCGGACGGAATTTCTACCGACCCGATAGAACGCATCTTTTTCTTGCCTTCTTTTTGTTTTTCTAATAGTTTTTTCTTTCTGGTAACGTCACCACCGTAACACTTTGCTAAAACGTCTTTTCTGAACGCTTTAACCGTTTCTCGTGCGATGATTTTACCGCCTACCGCCGCCTGAATAGGTATTTCAAACATTTGGCGCGGAATAACTTCTTTTAGTTTTTCGGCTATTTGTCTACCGCGTTCGTATGCTTTGTCTTTATGAACTATTATCGACAATGCGTCGCAAATATCGCCGTTAAGTAGCATATCAAGTTTTACTAAATCGCTTTTTTCGTAGCCTGCAATATCATAGTCGAACGACGCGTACCCTTTTGTTCTTGATTTTAAGCTGTCAAAGAAATCGTAAATTATTTCGTTTAACGGTAAAGTGTATTTTAACTGCACTCTGGTTTTATCAAGATAAGTCATATCTTTATATATACCGCGCTTAAACTGACATAATTCCATTATAGGTCCTACAAATTCGGGCGGTGTAAATATACTTGCGTTAATTACCGGTTCTTCCATATAAGCAATTTCAGTTACGGGTGGCAAATGAGTGGGATTTTCAACAACCATTTGCTTTCCGTCGGTTTTGTATACTTTATAAGAAACTGACGGTGCGGTAGTAATTATATCAAGGTCGAACTCACGCTCAATACGTTCTTGAATAACGTCCATATGCAAAAGCCCTAAGAATCCGCATCTAAATCCAAAACCTAACGCTGCCGAGTTATCTGGTTCAATAGACAATGCGGCGTCGTTTAGTTTAAGTTTTAACAGTGCGTCTTTTAAGTCGTTAAACTTACTGCTGTCTAACGGGAATACACCTGAAAACACCATAGGAAGCGCTTTTTTGTAACCGGGTAACGCTGTGGGAGTAGGGTTATCCACTTGCGTTATGGTATCGCCTACTGCGGTGTCTTCTATGCTTTTAATACTTGCGGCAATGTAACCTACTTCGCCCGCAGACAATCCGTCGGTGGGCAACATTTTAGGCGCAAACACGCCAGTCTCCGTTACAACGAACTCTTTGTCAGACATAAAAGTTTTTATTTTAGTGCCTACTTTTACCTTTCCGTCTACAATCCTTACAAAACAAATTACGCCTTTGAAATTATCGTAATAACTGTCGAAAATAAGCGCTTTTAATGGCGCGTCTGGATTGCCGTTCGGCGCAGGGACTTTTAAAACCACTTGTTCTAAAACGTCTTCTACGTTAAGACCCGATTTTGCTGAAATTCTAGGCGCGTCAGAAGCATCTACCCCTAAAATATTTTCTAATTCTTCTGCCGCTTCATCGGGACGTGCAGACGCTAAATCCATCTTGTTGATGACTGGCATAATTTCTAAGTCGTTGTCTATTGCTAAATATGCGTTAGCTAACGTTTGCGCTTGTACGCCTTGTGTTGCGTCTACGATTAATATTGCACCCTCGCACGCTTTTAACGAACGCGAAACTTCGTAGGTAAAGTCGACGTGACCGGGGGTGTCTATTAAATTGAAAACGTATTCGTTTCCGTCTTTTGCTTTGTAGTACATCCGAACGGGCGTAAGTTTTATAGTTATACCGCGCTCGCGCTCTAAGTCCATAGAATCAAGAAGCTGTTCTTCCATATCACGTTCGCTTACTTGACCCGTTTTTTCCATTAAACGGTCGGCAAGAGTTGACTTGCCGTGGTCGATATGCGCTACTATACAAAAGTTACGGATATTTTTTTGGTTTGTTGACATAAAGTTCCTTTTAGTGTAAGATTTAAGTTAAGTATATAAAATAAGTATATACTATAACAGCGATTTTTTCAAGCAAAAATTTTAAATTAAGCTTTTTTATGCGGTGAAAAATTATGATAAATTTATCTAGTTCTATTCTATTTTCTAAACCGATTGCCCATCGTGGACTTTGGAACAACCAAATTACAGAAAATTCTTTAAAGGCGTATCAAAATGCTGTTGATAACGGTTATCCTATTGAAACCGACCTTTATTCGTCTACCGACGGCGTAATTTTTTGTTTTCACGATAAAACTCTTTGCCGTATGACGGGTGCAGACGGAAATATTTTTGATAAAACAAGCAATGAACTTAAAAGTTTTAAGCTTAATAATACCGACCAAACTATCCCCACTTTAAAAGAACTTTTAGAGGTTGTCGACGGTAAAGTGCCGCTGCTTATTGAAATTAAAAATCAGCCTGACAAAACTATTGTCGAAAAAGTTTTAGACCTCTTAAAAACATACAAAGGTGAATTTGCTATTCAAAGTTTTAATCCCCTTTATATCAACAAAGTAAAAAAACTAGCACCTTTCGTAACGCGTGGAATTTTAGCAACAAACGACAAAAACGACCTGAAAAAAGAAAAACCCCTCGTTCGTTTTATAATAAAACGTATGGCGCTTAATTTTTTAATTAAACCGCATTTTATAAGTTATTATCAGGGCGGACTTCCTTTAAAAAAACGCAAAATTAAAAACAAAAAAGTTTTATGTTGGACTGTTACCGATAAAGATACTTATAATCGTGTAAAACCTTACGTCAACAATATAATTTTTGAAAACTTTATACCGGAAGAATAACAAAAAAGGACACACAAGGTGTCCTTTTTTTGGAGCTACTGACGGGATTCGAACCTGCGACCTGCTGATTACGAATCAGCTGCTCTACCAACTGAGCCACAGTAGCGAATATTCAAGCGAATTTGTTTTCGCTTGAATATATTATCATAAAAATTAAAATTTATCAACGAAATTTACAAGTTTTATTTGTTAATTTTAAAACCTAATGAATTTAACCACTCTTTTGCTAAACTATACCACTTAGAAACGTAAGGGTGCGGAAAACTGGTTTCTTGTGTGGCGATAGACAAGCCGTGATGTCCGTATGCTAAAATATGCAATTCAAAAGGTACTTTTGCTTTTCTATATGCGCTAGCCATTAAGAAACTGTTTTCACAAAACACAGCGTCGTCTTCGGTCGTAGACCAAATAAACGCGGGTGAACTTTTTTCGTTTACTCTGTCTTCCATAGACAAGAATTTTTCTAAGTCCTCGTTACCGCCCGAAATCCTTGTTAAACTTCCCTTGTGAGCAAATTCTTTTGAAGTAATTACGGGATAACTTAAAACAACTGCGTCAGGACGACACAAACACGCTTTATCACCTAAAAAGTCTTTTACTTCGGGTTGGTCGAAAAGCGTAGCTAGCATAGAAGTTAAATGACCGCCTGCCGAAAACCCGATTGCGCCAACGTGGTTTACGTCGGTGTTTTGATTTTCCGCGTTTTCCCTGATGTATGCAAGCGCCATACACCCCTCAATAAATTGATAAGGATAGCTTACGTAATCGCCTACACTGTATTCAAGAGTAAAGGCGTTATATCCGTCGGCTAAAAACTGTAACGCTACTTGTTCTTTTTCTCTTGAAGACAAGTGTTCGTATCCACCGCCCGGAATTACTAACATCGCAGGGCGAATTCTATCAGACACGAAAGAGCATTCTTCTTGGATATAGGTATTTAAGTATCCGTTAGCAGTTTCGGGGCGTTTAACGTTAAAGTATTCGTATAAATCTATTCTTTCGCAAAGCATAATTTTCTCCTTTTCGTAATTTTATCATATTATTTTATTTTTATCAAGTTATGGTTGAAAAATTTTAAGCACTTTGGTATAATATTTTTATGAGTTACCATATTGATACGGGGCTTATTTGGGATACTTTTAAAAATTCCACCGAATGCCCTTTATGTGAAATTAAAAAAATAGTAGAAGAGCAGTTTTTAACTGAGTTCTTAAACGATGCCGTAATGGAAGACAACACGAGAATACGAGTTGGTAAAGTAGGTTTTTGCGCTAAACATTTCGATATGCTTTTTGCTCGACAAAACAAACTTTCGCTTGCATTACAGGTTGGTACTCGCTTAGAAAAAACCGAGCATTTAACCAAAAAGATTACTAAAAAAGGTCAAGCAAAAAAACTTGCCAAAGAAATTATAAACAGTACTTGTACTTGCGCTATATGTGAACTCGTTGAAAAAAGTATGAACAAATACTATAAAACCGTAGCGCAAATGTTTATAAGAGAAAAACAGTTTTATAAAACCTTAATTGCTACAAAAGGGTTTTGTTTAGAGCATTACGCAGAACTCTTAAAAAACTGTGGTTGGGCAGGCGCTGGGGCTAATTCGTACGTAGAAGTTTTAAGCGGTGTTGAAGAACGTAATTTTAAACGTATTCAAACTGAACTTAAAGAATTTTGCGATATGCACGATTATAGAAACGCTTATAAGCCTATGGGCAATTTAGAAACTGCACTTCCACGAACACGAACCAAAATCTACGGTATGAAAACCGAATAGACTTATAAAAATTTAAAAGCACGGAGAATTTCCGTGCTTTTATTTTTTATTGAGATATAGCAGTTTCTATTAGCCCAAGAATTTTGTCTTTACCAAATCCCGTTTCAGATGACGATGCCGTTACGTCGTCTATACCGACACGAAGTTCTGCCGAGATATCTTTTAGGGCGGGTTTTATTTTGGTTTTGCCAAGTTTATCAGCTTTTGTTGCAACTAACACGAAAGGTATTTGGTAATGGTAAAGATAGTTTACCATCATTTTATCGTCTTCGGTGGGTTTGTGGCGAATATCAACAAGTGATATTAAAAGAGTAATTTTTTCTTTTGCTAGAAAAGTTTCTAGTAAGTTTGCCCATTTTTTCTTTTCCTCTTTACTTACTTTTGCATAACCGTAACCCGGTAAATCGGCAAGAACAAACTCGCCGAAATCAAAATAGTTTATTAATCTTGTTCTACCTGGTGTAACCGAAGTCTTTGCTAGTTTTTTGCGATTTGCTAGCATATTGATAAGCGAAGATTTGCCGACGTTAGATTTCCCTGCGACGGCTATAATCGGTTTATCGGTTTTATAAAACTTGTCGCTACTTGCGACGCTTGTTATAAATTCAGCTTTTGTTACGTTCATTATACTACCTTAAAAATTTATTGCATTTTTGAAAACTTCTTCCGTCGTTTCTACTGTGATAAACTCTATTTTATCTCTGATTTCCGTGGGAATTTCAGACAAGTCTTTTAAGTTAGCCTTAGG
The DNA here is from genome assembly GCA_045644505.1 of Christensenellaceae bacterium. Lineage (GTDB taxonomy): Bacteria > Bacillota > Clostridia > Christensenellales > Borkfalkiaceae > UBA1259. The sequence continues at coordinate 9,821 of JAZRGZ010000001.1, forward strand.
TATGATAATTTGTTTTATACCGTCCCTATACCCTGCAAGCGCTTTTTCTTTTAAACCCCCTATTGCCAAAACTTTGCCTCTTAGGGTAATTTCGCCTGTCATTGCAACCGTCTTTTTTATGGATTTTTTAGTAAACGCTGATAAAATTGCAGTTGCCATAGTTATACCTGCGCTAGGACCGTCTTTTGGAGTTGCACCTTCGGGAACGTGTACGTGAACGTCGGTTTTTTCAAACACACTTGAATCGATTCCGTATTGTTCGGCGTTAGCGCGGATATACGTAAGCGCTGCGCGAGCTGATTCCTTCATTACGTCTCCGAGTTTACCAGTAAGTAAAATTTCGCCTTTACCGCGCATTAAGCTTACTTCTATTGTTAAAGTCGTTCCACCAACGCTAGTGTAGGCTAAACCCGTACAAGCACCGATTTCGTCGGTTTTTAAATTTTCTGATTTTTGGAATTTAACTACGCCTAAATAATTGAAAACGTCTTTATAATCAACCTTTTGTTTAGGCGTCTCGGGATTTGTGGCAAAAAGAGTTGCAACTTTTCTAATAACGCTAGCAATTTCACGCTCCAAATTTCTTACGCCCGCTTCACGAGTATACCCTTCTATAATTTGGGTTACTGCTTTGTCGGTAATTTTGAGTTGTTTAGCTGTTAACCCGTTCGCCTTTAACTGTTTAGGTATTAAATAACGTTTTGCTATTTGAAGTTTTTCTTCTCTGGTATAACCCGAAAGTTCTATAACTTCCATTCTGTCTAATAACGGATACGGAATAGTATCTATTGAGTTAGCCGTGGTTATAAACATTACCTTAGATAAATCGAACGGTACTTCTAAAAATCTATCTCTAAACGTGGTATTTTGTTCGGGGTCTAAAACTTCTAATAACGCACTTGCAGGGTCACCGTGAATATCAGACGAAAGTTTGTCTATTTCGTCTAATAAAAACACCGGGTTATTAGACCCTGCAATTTTAAGGCCGTTAATAATACGACCGGGCATTGCACCGACGTAAGTTCTACGGTGTCCTCTTATTTCTGCTTCGTCTTTTACTCCACCTAAACTCATTCTGACAAACTTTCTGTTTAATGCCCTAGCAATTGATGTCGCCACCGAGGTTTTACCTACGCCCGGAGGACCTACGAAACATAATATCGGACCTTTGATTTGATTAGTGAGTTTTAATACCGCCAAATATTCTACAATTCTCTGTTTAACTTTTTCCAAGCCAAAATGGTCTTTGTTTAAAATTTCTTCGGCTTTTTTTAGGTCGGGGTTGTCTACCGTTGAAGTAGTAAAAGGTAAATCGTTAATCCAGTCAAGATAATTTAAAATTACTGAATAATCGGGTGAAGATGGGTTAACTTTATCTAGACGGTTGAGTTCTTTTAACGCCTTAGTTTCGGTATCCTTTGGCAATTTTTTATTTTTGATTTTTTGTTCAATTGCGCTTTTTTCGTCCTCGTCGTCGCCAAGTTCAGAGTGGATAGCTTTTAGTTGTTCCCTTAAATAAAATTCCCTTTGACTTTTGTCAATACTTTCTTTTACTTTACCCGTGATTTCTTTTTCGATTTTTAAAATTTCTATTTCTTTTAGGAAAAGTTTTTCAAACTCTAATAATCTTTGTTCGGTAAAATCAAGCTCTAAAATCCTTTGAACTTCCATTTCTTTAAACGGTACAACGCTTAAAGCGTTGTCGATAAACTCGTTGGGGTCTTTTAGGTTTGATATTTGCGCCACCATTTCCTTAGTTACGCGTTTATCAAAAATTGCGTACTCTAAAAACGAAGTTTTGGCAAGTCTAAAATAGGCTTCAATTTCAGTCTCGGTTGCAGTCGTTACGTAAGGCGCAAGCACACCGCTTACCAGAAAGAAGTCTTTATTATCCTTAAATTCCACGATTTTGGCACGCGAAAAAGCTTCCACCGATACTTTCATGTTGCCGTTGGGAAGTTTTAATATTTGTTTTATTTTACAAAGCGTGCCCGTTTTATATATATCGCTTTTCTTAGGGCTGTCTACAAATGCAGATTTTTGCGAAGCAATAAACACCACTGAACCGCATTTAGACGCAGAGTCTATCGCTTTAACTGACGCAGGTCTACCGACGTCGAAATTAAGAAAGGTTTTAGGAAAAAGTATTTTACCCCTTAGCGCAACTAACGGAAAAACTTTTTCTTCTTTTTCTTGAATAACGTTTTGATTGTCTATCATATGTATCTCTCTTCTAGCTGTATTTTTCTATAAGAACTTTTACGGGATTTTGGCTGTAAGGCACCGTAATCTCTTTTGCAAATTTCTTTAACTGTTCTTCTGCGTCGCCTACTGCTACGCCATGCCACTCGCCGTCCAAAAGTTTTATATCGTTAGTGGAATCGCCTACCGTCAAAACTTTATCCAGTTCTACCCCAAAATACTCGGCAATTTTTTTGACGGCATAACCTTTATTAAATTTGGCGTCTATAATTTCTATTAAATATTTTGCGCCACTGTTTACGATAACGTCGTCTCCGTAACGACTTTGTAAAAATTCTACGGTTTTTGCGACTTTATGCTGTTCGGACAGTAAGTTGATTTTACTAATCGGGTAACTAGTTTTGTTTTCAAACTGTGAAAAATCGGCAACTTTTACAAATTTTTTACCGGAAAGTTTGCTTGCATACAGTTTGGTGTATTCGTTTTCTTGTTCGTAGTATAGAGTGTCGTTTGACCAAAAACTCATAGGAAAGTTAAACTGCTTTAAATCTAACAGTATTTCAACTGCACGCTTTGGCGTTATACCGCCAACAAAAAGTTGTTCTCCCGTTCTTAAATCATCGACGTTTGAACCCTGAAAAGAAGCGATTACACACTCTATCCCGTATTTTTTGCATATTGAACTGATTGAAGAATACGACCTACCTGTAATTATAGAAAATATACCGCCCTTGTTTTGGTATTCTTTTATTGCTTTCACGGTGTCAGGGTGAATATAATCGGGAACGTTTCCGAGCGTTCCATCAAAATCGGCAATTATAAGTTTATATTTCATTTTAATCCTTCATTTGTTAAGGTGAGTATTATTTGGTCGGCAAGAGCATCGCCTATACCGTCTACTTTTTTAAGTTGTTCTTTACTTGCAAATATTATTCCATTAAGGTCGCCGAACTCTTCTATCAGTTTTTGGCGTTTTATCTTACCTAAACCGTTAACTTTGTCTAAAACCGACGACAACGCGCGTTTGCCACGTAAAGTTCTGTGATAAGTTATTGCAAATCTGTGCGCTTCGTCACGAATACGTTGCAATAACCTTAAAACGTAATCGCTTTTGTTTAATAGGACGGGGTCCGAGCGGTTAGGCAAAAATATTTCTTCGTCGCGTTCAGCAAGAGAAATTAAATCTACGTCGGTTACGTTGAACTCGTCTAAAACTTCTTTAACCGATGACAGTTGTCCTTTCCCACCATCTATTATCATTAAATCGGGTTTAGGAAATTTATCAGGTTCGGATAAAAGTTTTTGCAAGCGACGTGATAAAACTTCTTTTAAGCTTCTAAAATCGTCAGCACCCTCGAAAGTTTTTATTTTAAACCGTCTATACTCGGTTTTATCAGCTACACCATCGGTGAACACCACCATACTTCCAACTTTATCTACACCCGAAATATTAGATATGTCGTAACATTCCATACGATGTGGGAAGTTTTTTAAATTCAAAACTTCTTTTAGTTTTTTGCAAGCCGATACCGTCATATCGTCTTTATGGCGTATTCTATCCACCGCCGTTTCCAAATGTTCAGTGGCGTTTATCTCCGCCATATCAACAAGTTGACGACGAACCCCCATCTTAGCCGAAACAACCTCTACGCTTTTGCCCGTAACGGTTTTTATATATTCTTTTAAGGTTTTTTCGTCAGAAAGCTCTGTTCCTACGATAATTTCGTCAGGGACTTCACTATCCGAATTATAATACCTTGATATAAATTCCGATAAAACTTGTTCATCGTCGAACGCACCGCTTTCAAAAGAAAAATTTTTGCTTCCCAACATTCTGCCTTGCCTTATAACCAGCATATTTATAGTGGAATATATACCATTAGATGCGTAAGCTATAACGTCGGCAGTTAAGAACTTGTTTAACGAGGTTAGACGTTTTAGTTTGAGTTTTTCTAATCCCAAAATTGCGTTTTTATATTTTAAGGCTATTTCAAACTGTTCGTTTTCAGCAAACGCCGTCATTTTATCTGTTAAAATTTGTTCGGCGTTCTCAACGTCGCCTGATAAAAAGGATATCGCAGATTTTACGCGTTCCCTGTACTCTTCTACGCTTATTAAGCCCGCACACGGCGCTGAACATTTTGAGATATGGTGATTTAAGCAGGGTTTTAAGATTTTATTTGCGTTTAAGCTTTTCACGCAAGGACGTATTCCGTATAAAAGATTTAGAGTTTCTAAAACCGAATGAACGTTTACCCCACCCATATACGGACCGAAATATTTAGCACCGTCTTTTTTTATTCTTCTTACTATTTTAAATACAGGAAAATTTTCTTTTAAGTCTATTCTTAAATAAGGATAAGTTTTGTCGTCTTTTAAGAGAATATTATATCTCGGTTTATGTTTTTTTATTAAATTGTTTTCTAATGATAAAGCGTCTATTTCGCTGGGCGCAATTACGTAGTAAAAGTCGGCGACGTTAGACACCATCGCCATAACTTTTTTTGTTTTGACACTGTTAAAAAAGTATTGCCTAACACGGTTTTTTAAATTCTTCGCCTTTCCAACGTATATTACTACACCGTCAGCGTCTAACATAACGTAAACACCGGGATTAGAGGGAAGAAGTTTTAATTTGTCTTCTAATACGCCCACAAGTCTTTCTCCTTGACTTATAAAAGTATTATACTCGATTTTTATAATTTTTACAAGTGTTTAATAACCTAAATACTCTACCCCTTTTAATAACACGTCGCCAATTAAGTCGTTTCTTAAAGAATAAAAAACGACTTTACCTTGTCGTTTGGTTTTTACTGCGTTAAGATTTTTAAGTAGCCTTAACTGGTGCGATACAGTGGTTTGGTTTAATTTTAACAAATTAGACAAGTCGGATACACACATTTCTGTCACTGCAAGCGACGATATAATTCTGAGTCTTGTATAATCTGAAAACATAGAGAAAAAGCACACCAAATCGTCCAAAATTTCTCCGCTAGGGACGTACTCGGTTATCATAGTTTGCAGTTTTCTGTCAAGTAAAATTTCTTTCATTATTAGCTCCCCCTTAACATATAATGAGTGTACATATATTTTAACAAAAAATTTGCCGTGTATTTTTTCATTTTTTCTCGCATAAAATAAAAAAATAGCGAAAATTTTTTAAGGAGATTTTTATGAATAACAATCTTGTCTTAGTCGCGCTTTTGTTTTTACTTTTAAATAACAACACGATAAACTGCACTCAGTTGTTTTTGTTGCTTGCCCTTATTACTACCACTACTTGCAACTGTTTTAACAACTTTAACAACACGAATAACTAACGAAAAAATGCCACGAACTTCGTGGCATTTTATTTTTTATTTTTAATTATACGTTACCTTGCGCTTTCATTGATTCAGCAACTTTGATAAACCCTGCAATATTAGCACCTGCCATATAGTTACCGGGCATACCGTATTTTTTAGACGCCTCGTCGCACGCTTTGAAGATGCTCTTCATAATACCGTGTAATTTTTCGTTAACTTCTTCAAAAGTCCAAGAATATCTCATAGAGTTTTGGCTCATTTCAAGACCGCTGGTAGCAACACCGCCTGCGTTAGCTGCTTTTGCAGGACCGTAAAGCATACCTGCTTCAAAATAAGTTTCGATTGCTTCGGGAGTAGACGGCATATTAGCTCCCTCGGATACTACTTTACAACCGTTCTTAGCAAGAATTTTTGCACTTTCGCCGTCAATTTCGTTTTGAGTCGCGCAAGGAAGTGCGATATCGCAAGGAATAGTCCAGATACCTTTGCAACCTTCGTGATATTCAGCGCTAGTACGGTACTTAACGTATTCGCTTATTCTCTTTCTTTCTACTTCCTTAATTTGTTTAACTAGATTTAAGTCGATACCGTCTTTGTCGTAAATATAACCGTTACTGTCAGACATAGCAACAACTTTTGCACCGTATTCGGTGGCTTTCTCACAAGCGTAAATTGCAACGTTACCGGAACCTGAAACTAAAACGGTTTTACCGTCAAAGTTCATACCGTTAGCTTGCAACATTTCGTTAGTGAAATAACAAAGACCGTAACCGGTTGCTTCTTTTCTAGCAAGCGAACCGCCGTAAGTTAATCCCTTACCTGTAAATACTCCTACGAACTCGTTGGCAATTCTTTTATATTGACCGAACATATATCCAACTTCCCTTGCACCCGTACCGATATCGCCTGCGGGGACGTCTAAGTCAGCACCTATATGACGGTAAAGTTCAGTCATAAAGCTTTGGCAAAATCTCATAATTTCGCCGTCAGACTTGCCTTTGGGGTCGAAGTCAGAACCGCCTTTTGCGCCTCCCATAGGGAGCGTAGTTAAGCTGTTTTTGAATACTTGTTCAAAACCCAAAAATTTAATAATGCCGAGATATACCGACGGATGAAGCCTAATGCCTCCCTTATAAGGACCGATAGCCGAGTTAAACTGCACCCTAAAACCTCTATTTACGTGAAACACGCCCTTATCGTCTACCCACGGTACTCTAAAAATTATTTGTCTTTCAGGTTCAACTATTCTTTCTAACACACCAGCGTCAACCAAGTCTTGTCTTTGTTCGATAACGGGTTCAAGCGAGGTGAAAACTTCGGTAACGGCTTGAATAAATTCAGGTTCGTTAGCGTTTCTTTGTTTCGTCCTTTCTAATAAATCTAATAAGTAAGGGTTTTTAATTGCCATAGTTTTATCCTCCGAATAAATCTTCTCAAAATTCTTCTTTATTGTATCACAAAAATTTTTGTATCGCAAAAAGATTTTTATAATAAAATTTTTATTTTAGTCAAATTTTTAAAAACACTGTTGCAAATCGACGAACACTGCAAACAATAGCAGTAAAATTAGTCCGAACGAATGTATTAATCCTTCCACCTTTCGGTTTAGCGGTTTTCGTCTTATCCACTCTATCGTGGTAAACACTACTCTTGACCCGTCTAACGCAGGGAACGGCAACGAATTGAACACAGCGAGGTTAACGCCTATAAAAGACGCGACGTTTAATAGATATCTAAAACCACCGATTTTAATGGCTTCGGCGGTAACGCCCAGCGTGGTGACAGTACCACCGATAGATTTTATTCCTAATGCACCAGTTATAAGTTCACCGAGCACTGTAAATACCATACCTGCAATTTTAACTGAGTAGTCCAAACTTCTTGCCAAAGTTCTAAAAAGCCCCAGCCTTACCCCTGTCGAATACATACCGCTTTCTACTACTTCGCCCGTTTCTGAAACGTTATAACAAACCCCGATTGCATCGTATAATTTGGTAACGTCCTCAACGTTGTTGTAAAAAGTGTCCGCGCGCAACTTAATTTGAATGTCTTTTATTTCGCCTTTACGTAAAACGGTAAAAGAAACTAAGTCGTCTTTTTGTTTGTTTTCGGTAGCGTTCATAAGGTCGGTTAACATATAAACGTTTTTGCCGTCTGCTTTTAAGATTACGTCCCTATCGTTAAAACTGTACTCAGCAACGTATTCGGGATTTTGTGTAACTTTACCCGTCATCAAAGACGCCTGACCGTAAATTCCGAACATTAGTGCAATTAAAAGAACGGCTAAGATATAATTCATCAACGCGCCGGAAATCAGCACTATAATTCTTTGCCAAGGTTTTTTGTTGTTAAACGCCGAGGGGTCGTCGCTTTCGTCATCCTCGCCACTAAATGCGCAAAAACCGCCTATGGGAAAAGCGCGAATAGAAAAGATTTCTCCGCTTTTACATTTTTTGCTGTATATTTTAGGTCCGAAACCGATTGCAAACTCATTTATTCCAAATTTAAAAATTTTGCCCGCGATATAGTGCCCTAACTCGTGCACGGTTATCATAACGAGCAAAACTAAAACTGCTAACAGAATATAAAATACGTAAGAAGCGATTTCTGAAAAACTTGCTAATAAATTGTTAGTCATTATACTCCAAATTTTGTTTTTATTAAGTTTACTGCATAATCGTTAGCCGATTTTAAGCTTTCAAACGAACCGTCGTAATCGCCATTGTAAGAACAAACTACCGTATCTAACGCTTTATAGATATCACCGTACTTAATTTTGTCTTTTAAGAACAATTCCACCGCCGTATCATTTGCGCCGTTGATTAGCGCCGTGTATATTCCGCCTTTTTTAGCACACTCTCTAACCAAACTAAAACAAGGATACTTTTTATCCTCTACCTGTTCAAAGGAAAGGCTTTTAAGCGTATTAAAGTCCAACGATTTTAGGCTTGATTTAAATCTTACGGGATACGACAAAGCCAATTGTATAGGAAGTTCCATACTTGGATAGGATAGCTGAGCCATTACCGAATTATCAATAAACTCTACCATAGAGTGTATGATACTTTCACGGTGAATTATAACGTCGATTTTATCGAAATTTGTATTATAAAGCCATTTTGCTTCAATAACTTCGAATGCTTTATTGACCATTGTTGCGCAGTCTACGGTAATTTTATTACCCATTGCCCAGTTGGGATGGTTTAGGGCTTCTTTTGCAGTAACGCTACGTAAACTGTTTACGTCGTAATCTCTAAACGCACCACCGCTTGCGGTAAGTATTATTTTATTGAAGGGTTTATCAAAATCAAAATCTAATGCTTGCCAAATAGCCGAGTGTTCACTGTCGATAGGCGTAATAGTTACACCTTTTTCTTTTGCAAGTCGCATTACTAGTTCGCCACCAACAACTAAGCTTTCCTTGTTAGCAAGCGCAATGTTTTTGCCTTTTTTGATGGCTTCAAGTACTGCGATTATACCCGTAAAACCCACCAAAGATACTACGACGATATCAGCGTCTAAGGTTATTGCATTTATAAACGACTGCTCGCCAAAATAAAATTCGGTATTTTTAAATTCAGAAACGTCGCACTCGTGTTTTAACGTTGCAATTTCAGGGTTAAATTCTTTTACTTGCTCTAAAAAACGCTCGCGAGAATTTCCGCCCGCAAGCGATACGATTTTAAACTTATCGGGATTGTTTCTAACAACGTTTAATACTTGTACGCCGATAGAACCCGTACTACCTATAAGAGCAATTTTTTTCATCTTAAATAACCAAAAATACTATATAAATGAATAGACTTGCAAAGGTTATGCCGTCAATTCTATCCATAACCCCACCGTGCCCGGGCATAATTTTGCCCATATCTTTTAATCCTACTTTACGTTTTATAAAACTTTCAAACAAGTCGCCAGCCTGCGTCAAAACGCTTGCGATAAAACCGATTACGGCAAACACTAAAAATGGCAGTCCCAAAGATATTTCCGGACGGAAAATAAGATAAACCAAAATTCCGCCAACTGCACCGCCGACAAGACCACCAATTGCGCCTGCTTGTGTTTTTTTCGGGCTTAAATTGGGACAAAGTTTTTTTGCTTGTCCCTTTCTAATTTTGTTGTAAACCATACCCGTAAAGTACGCCATAGTATCGGTAAACGGCGAAATAACGAATATTAACAAAAGCGCAATAAATCCGTTATAGACAAGGCTGTTCGCACCAGCCATACACAATAGCAACAACGAGGGATAGACTAATGGTATAAGTCCTAAAAAGTTTACATCGTCTAATTTAATAAACGAGTAAACGAAATAAACGATTACTGTAATTAGAACGTAACTTATGCAAATAAGTAACGCATTAATACCTAAAAAATAATTTAATAATACGTATAAAGGTATTAAAATTAAACCCGAAACTAACGCTAAAATTCTAATAAATTTAGAGTTTACCAGTTTTAAGGCTCTTACCACTTCAAAAGTGCCGAAAGCACATAGAAACCATATCAAAATATTAAAAAAGGCGGGGTGAACGAATTCTCTTAACAAAAAGAAACCCGTAATAATAGCAACGAAACACGCCCCGCTTATAATTCTTATTTTCATATTACAAAACCTTACCAAATCTTCTTTTTCTACCGCTAAACGACTCAATTGCCTTATCCAACTCGTTTTCATTGAAATCCGGCCATAAAACGTCAGTAAAATAGAGTTCACTATATGCCCCTTGGAAAAGCATAAAGTTAGATAATCTGTACTCTCCACCCGTTCTTATAATAAGGTCGGGTTCGCCGAGTTCAGCAGTATAGAGATTATTAGAAATATTTTCCACCGTTATAGGCTGGTCGATGCTGATTAAACGGTTAACCGCATTAACAATTTCTTGTCTACCGCCGTAATTTAAGCCTATACATAAAACGTGGTCAGTGTAGGCGCTAGTTTTATCAGTAATTTCTTTTACCTCTTTTTGTAATTTTTCGGTTAAAACCGACGTGTCGCCCATCATCATAACTTTTATTTTATTCTTAACGAACGTTGATAAAAACTTTTTAAAATAAACCGAAAGAAGTCGCATAAGCTCGTCAACTTCTTCCTTGGGTCTTTGCCAGTTTTCAGTAGAAAAAGCGTATAAAGATACGGCTTTTACACCACTTTTAAAGGCATGCGAAACGATACGTTCAACGTTGTCGGAGCCGTACTTATGACCGTAAGAACGTTTTTTACCTCTCGCCTCCGCCCAACGTCCGTTACCGTCCATAATAATTCCGATGTGTTGGGGAATTTTTGCGTTATCCATTATACGCTTAAAATATCCTTTTCTTTTTCTGCCGAAATTTTTTCTACTTTTTCGATAGCCTCAGCGATAACTTTATCGATTTCTTTTTCGCAAGTAGCGTGTTCGTCTTCTGAAAGTTCTTTGTTGTTTTTCATTTTCTTTAACGCGTCCATAGCGTCGCGACGTACGTTACGAATTGCAACCTTAGAATCTTCTGCCATTTTTTTGGTTTGTTTAACCAGTTCTTTTCTTCTTTCTTCTGTTAAAACTGGGAAAACAAGTCTAATTACTTTACCGTCGTTAGAGGGAGTAATACCGATATTGTCGGCTAGCAACTGTTTTTCGATTATTTTCAACATCGAAGCGTCCCAAGGCGAAATAACTAAACATCTGCCTTCTGAAACAGAGATATTACCTACTTGATTAATAGGCGTGGGAGTTCCGTAATAATCTACTAAAACTTTGTCTAAAATATGCGGGTTTGCTCTACCTGCACGAATAGTTGCGTACTCGGACGATAAAACTGAAATGGTTTTATCAGTTTTTTCCATAGTTTCCATCATTATAACTTCATATTGTTCGTTTTCAATAGCCATAGTTAATCTCCTCTTAAAATGTTATTTAATAACCGTGCCGATTTCTTCACCACAAACCGAACGGAGCAACGCGTTTTCTTCAAACAACCCGAACGCTAATACGGGAATATTATTTTCCATACAAATAGTGATTGCCGTGGTGTCCATAGCTTTCAAGCCTTGCGAAATAAAATCTTTATAAGATATGCACGATAACTTTTTAGCGTCTTTATTGATTTTGGGGTCTGAATCGTAAATGCCGTCTACGTTTTTAGCAAGCAACAACATTTCCGCGCCAATTTCAGCTGCGCGCAACGCTGCGGCGGTATCAGTAGTAAAATAGGGGTTGCCCGTACCACAAGCAAATATCACGATTTTACCTGCGTCTAAGTGCGACAATGCTTTTCTTAATATGTAAGGTTCAGCAACTCTGGTAATCGTAAGTGCCGTTTGAACACGGGTAGGAATACCTTTTCTTTCCAAAGCGTCTTGAATACCTAACGCGTTGATAACTGTTGCCAGCATACCCATATGGTCTGCCGTAGACCTATCCATTTCAGTACCTTGACGACCACGCCAGAAATTACCGCCACCTACTACTATGCCTATTTCAACGCCAAGATTTTTAACCTGAATAATTTGGTCGGTAATAGCGTCTAAGGTTTTTTGGTCGATGCCGTTGCCCTTTTCCCCTGCGAGCGCTTCGCCCGAAAGTTTTATAAGAACTCTCTTGTATTTTGCAGTTAGCATTTTACTACCCCCCGAAGTATTGATTTTCTTATCTATTATATACTAATTTTGGCGTTTTGTCTATACCATTGATTAAATAATGAAAAAAACTACTCGAATAATTACAATATTCATGTTATACAAGCCTTACGTCCGTACAACCAAGCGTGAAATAATAATTTTTAGTATTTTCGTTTTCGTCACCGTTTAATATCATTAGGTGCAATTCAAAAGTGTTTGACTTATTACTATGCAATTCTACTGCCGTTATACAAGTCCAACACGTTAAAGGATTATCCTCTTCCCACTCATAAACTTTAAAATCTTCACGCTCTAAGATTTTATAATCTTTTATAAGCAAGGTTTTATCGTCAAAGTTTATTAATAAATCATTTCCGTCAACGTAAATACCTTCAACCAAAGCGCCTACTAATTCATCCATTTCTATCGATTGTGATAGACAGTCAACAGCACACTCAGTAATTCTGCTTGCCTTTTTAGAAGCATTTTCAATTTCCTTTATAGCCTTTTTAAAATATGCGGACAGTATTTTTTTATCTTGTTCAACCACAAAACCTAACGAAATAATTTCTTTGCGTTTTAGTTTAGCCAAAAGGTTTTTAGGTAAAACGTTTACAGTATTAGCATTTCTTTTTAATTTTTCTTCATACAATTTTTGAACAACCGACGGATTAGACAAAACAGCACACATATCTTCGTCGCTTTTAAGGTAATCAAGATAATTTTGATGGCAAACCTCTTGCAACTCTTCGTATGACTTTGAACTATTTACCTGCTCTAATTTGCAAATAAACCTTATGCTTTCGTACCTCTCAGCCCAATCTTTTGTTAAAATTTTCATAATATATCTCCTTTTTATTATTCCTTTTACAAATCGCCACATATAATTTTAAATATAAACCTTATACTAAGCGTATAAGTGGTTTATCTAATAGACCACATAAACATTAGGGAGTTTATGTCTTGCCAATTTCACCCGATTTTAAGAAAAGATTTAAAGAAATCATAGATGATTACGATTATTCTAGAAATGAGTTATCAAAGCTTATTCCTATTAGTACTAGCACTCTTTCTAATGCGTTATCGTATGGTATTATTCCAAGCGTTAAAGTGTTAATTCGTGTTGCCGATTTTTTTGACATATCACTTAATTATCTTTTAGGAAATACAAGCGATAACGATTTTATAAAATCTCATATGTCAATAACTTTTCAACAACGCTTTAACGAGTTATGTAAGGAAAATAACGTTACTCATTATAGAGTTGCTTTTGACTGTGGTTTAAATTCAAGTATTATAGCAAAATGGTTTACTAAAAACTATTTACCCGAACTTCCGATAATAGAATCGCTTACTAATTACTTTAAGGTTTCGCCTGATTACTTGCTCGGAAGAAGTGATTTTAAGAATTAACAGCTATATTATAACAAAATTTATAGGTGGCGTAAATTAATGCGCCACCTATTTTTTGTCTTATTTTGTCGAGAGTTGTCGGTGTTTGTCGAATTAATATTTTTTATGTTCTTTTGTGTATAAAAAAACCGACTGATATTCAGTCGGTTTTAATTGCTTTAATGAAGTTTATTATTTTTTCATTTGAGCTGCAACTTCTTCTGCAAAGTTGTCGGCTTTCTTTTCTAAGCCTTCGCCCATTTCAAAACGAACAAATCTCTTAACGCTAAGTTCTTTACCCATTTCTTTACCGCAAGCAGAAACTACTTTTTCAATAGTAAGAGAGGGGTCTTTAACGAATGCTTGTTTAAGTAAGCAGTTTTCGTCGTAGTATTTGTTAATTTTGCCTTCTACCATTTTAACTTTAACCATTTCGGGTTTGTTAGCAAGTTTTTCGTCGTTTTCGATTTGAGCAAGAAGAATTTCTTTTTCTTTTTCGATAACCTCAGCGGGTACTTCTTCGGCACAGAGATATAAGGGTTTACCTGCTGCAACTTGTAATGCTACGTCGTGAGCAAGTTCTTTTGCTTTTTCGCAAGTGCAACCTTCTATTTCTACTAATACACCTACCTTACCACCCATGTGGATGTAACTTTCAACAATACCGTTGTCGGTTGTTTCAAATTTAGCAAAACGACGGATAGCAATCTTTTCGCCAATTTTTGCGGTTGCAGCGATGGTAGCTTCTTTTTTTGCTTCAACTAATTCTTCATTGGTTTTTACGTCGTTTTCTAATACGTAATCAGCAACTTCTGCTACGAAAGCTTTGTATTGGTCGCCGTTAGCGACGAAGTCGGTTTCACAGTTAACTTCTACTAATACACCAGTTTTGCCTGCAATTTTAGCAGCAACGATACCTTCTGCTGCAATTCTCGATGCTTTCTTTGCAGCGGTAGCAATACCTTTTTCTCTTAAAAAGTCTACTGCTTTTTCCATATCTCCGTCTGTTTCGGTAAGCGCTTTTTTGCAATCAGCAACGCCTGCGCCCGTCTTTCTGCGGAGTTCCATTACGTCTTGACTAGTAAACATAATTTCTTATCCCCCTTGATTTATTCTGCTTTTTCGGTAGCGTCAGCAACAACTTCTTCTGCTTCTGCTTTTTCTTCGATTTGTTCGCCTTGGTTAGCTTCGATAACTGCGTCAGCGATAACCGATGCGATAAGTTTAACTGCTCTGATAGCGTCGTCGTTACCGGGAATTACGTGGTCTACAACGTCGGGGTCGCAGTTGGTGTCAGTAATAGCTACAATCGGAATATTTAATTTCTTTGCTTCTAATACCGCGATATCTTCTTGGTCGGGGTCTACGATGAACATAATTCCAGGAAGAGTTCTCATATCTTTGATGCCGCCAAGGTTGGTTTCGAGTTTTTCCATTTCAGCTTTTAATTTCATTACTTCTTTCTTGGGAAGAAGGTCAAACTCGCCCATTTTTTCCATGTTGGTTAATTTGTTAAGTCTGTCAATTCTTGACCTAATGGTCTTAAAGTTGGTTAAGGTTCCGCCTAACCATCTAGAATTGATATAGAACTGTCCGCAACGTTCAGCTTCTTCTTTGATAGCGTCTTGTGCTTGCTTTTTAGTTCCTACGAAAAGTACTGATTTACCTTTCTTAACTTCGTTTACTACAAAAGGATAAACGTCGTTTTCGATAAGTTCTACGGTTTGTTCAAGGTTGATAATATGAATACCGTTTCTTTCACCGTAGATGTACTTCTTCATTTTCGGGTTCCAACGTCTTGTTTGGTGACCGAAGTGTACTCCCGTTTCAAGGAGTTGTTTCATTGTGATAACTGCCATATTTAATTCCTCCGTTTCTTCCTCCCCGACGGCGTCAATTTCAGGCAACATTTCCGATTGATACGTGAATTTTCGGAAAACACGAACGCCTGCAACCGCACGGGTGCGAATTTTTGCTCATATATATTAGCACAAATACCTTATAATTGCAACAAAATAAAAGGCATTTTTATAAAAAAACGCCTTTTTCTTTTGATTTTGGTTAAATTTTAACTATATTCTATTTTTCTAAACTTTCAGCTTCTTCCGTCATCTCTTCTTCTTCAAAAATTTTGCAGAATTCGTTAAACACTGCGTCTAATATAGCTTCGTCCTCTACGGGAATAAGTTCAGCAGTTTCATCGTCGTCGCCACTAAGTTCAAAAATTACTACGTCGCCTTCGTCTAAGCCCTCTACTTCTTCGGCAGGCTCAAACGCGCAATAATATTTGCCGTTATACTCAATAGTTCCGTCAGAATAGAAATCGTAAGATTTTCCGTTGTCCATAGTTAAGGTTACGATATCTTCTTCGCAACCGCATTCGCAACCTTCGTGGTCGCAAACGTGTCCTTCTTCTTCACATTTGCAGTCAGATTCACCGCAACCACATGTACATTCTTTTTTGTTTTCGTCGCACATAATTTTTCTCCTTATATTTTACAATTATAATGTTAATTTTTTTTATTTTTATTTATATCGTTTAAGTATCCGTTTAAAATAGTCGTCGCGGCTAAACTGTCAATAACCGATTTTCTCTCTTGTCTAGACATGTTTTGCTCGATTAAAATTTCCTCAGCTTCAACGGTAGAACACCTTTCGTCAACGGTAACCACCTTTACAGACACTATTTCTACAAGTTTGTCTATAAAAAACTTTGCTTTATTAGTTTGAACAGAAGGCGTTCCATCAAAGTTTACGGGTAACCCACACACGAGCGTCGTTGCCCCTTTTTGCTTAACGTAACCGACGATTTTTTCTAAATCTGTTTTAAGATTTTTACGATGATAAGTTTCGACTGGCAACGCGTACGTATTAAAGGGGTCGGAAACGGCAACTCCTATTCTTTTATCCCCTATATCTAAACATAAATACCTTTCCACTGCTTTATTTTACCACAGATTACCATTTTTTACAATAAAAAATTATTATTTGAACTTTATTTTTTTACCTTAATAACAAAAACAAGCACCGTCGGTGCTTGTTTTTAAAAATATGTTTTTACTTTTAACTACTACGTGAGTTTTTTCTAACCTATTGTAACCGCTTTTCCGTTCCAAGAGTTAGTATCGTCAACGATAACCGTTGCATCGTTAGGAATGGTTGTAATTTTTACAACGTCGGGGTCTACACCCATCGTAATTCCGTCAGTAACGATGTTTCCAGTAACGGTAATTTCGGCACCCGACGCAATATGATTTGCTCTAATAAATCTTTCGCCCATAGACGTTTCGATTTTATTGTTTGAAATTTCTATTCTTCCGCCTACGTTATGTTGTGTGCCTGTAAAGATTATTGCTTGACCTTTGATACCACTAAACACGCTGTTAGATATTTTGATGTTTTCTAGACAGTTAATTTTAACTGCTTGATGTAAATCCTTAAAATAACAACCTTCGATTACAACGTTCTTAACACAGTCTTCTGCTTCTTGACCGTCTGCGCATAAGGCACGGTTTCCCGAATCTATGGTCGAAGACGCGTCTTTGTCAACAAAACTACAACCGATAAGATTTAAGCCGTCCACCATAGAATAGTTGTTCAATATATTGATAGCCGTAGTGGCTCCCTCTAACTCAAAGTTTGCGTTTACCAACGTGAAGTTGTTTAAGATAAGTTTTAACGTTAAATACGGTTCAGTAGCAGAGTTAGAGTGTTGATTTCCGGCAGGTGTATATTGAGCGGTTTCTGCTACGATTTGTTTTAATTTCGCACCTTCGGTTGAAAGTATAGTTAAGCCGTTAATAGTTCTTTGGAAAGTATGTCCACCGCCTGCCCAGTTGCTTTGAACAGGTTGACTGTCAGCCGTTTTTCTTAAATATAAAACGTCGTAATTACCGTCAGCCAACACGATAACATCGTTATCGGTAGCGTTATCAAGCGCTTGTTGAGCCGAAGCCGTATCGTTAGCGATAACAACGCCCGTCATTTCAGTTTTTAAAACGTGCGCGCATTTACAAGTTCTTACAGCGTATGCTTTGCCTAGTGCTACCTCAATAGTAATTTCTTCGTCATAATCGTGCGCTACTGAGGGAAGTGCCCACGAATTTTCAGCAATTTCGTTAAGACCTTCTTCGTCAGAAAAATATTTACCGCAATCGCAAGCATAATATTCACTATTTCCCGTTTGTGCACACGTTGAAGCCACAGCAGACACCTTGCTTAACGTATGACCCGTTGCAGGTACAACCCAAGCATTTGCTTGAATTTCATTTTCCCCTTCTGCATCAGAGAAATACTTACCGCATTCACACGAATAATATTCGGTATTTCCAGCCGTAGTGCAAGTTGCTTTTGCTTCGGAGGTTTTTTCAAGTACGTGTTCATGTCCACATGCCGTTAAACCAAACGACAGACAAACAAGACAAATTGCACTTAAAATAATTGTCGTTAACTTTTTCATTTCTATTTCTCCTTTTGTATTTTACTATTTCTAGCTTAATTTAATTTTACCAAAAATTCAATTAAAGTCAATAGTTTCTGAAAATTTAACCACATTATTTTACCCATACGCTCTTTAAGAAAAAAGCAAGGTTAATTTTAACCTTGCTTTTCGCTATTATTGTTTTTGGGTTTTTTTAGGTGATTTTTGCATTTCTTTGGCCTTGTCGATAATCGTTTCTTGACCTTGTCTAACAGCGTTTCTCATTTTAACTGAGTTGGTAGCGATTACCGCGCCACCGAGCACACCTAAAACCATACCGAATAAAAATTTATCGTTCATACTTTTCCCCCTTTTCGAGAATAGTATGTGAAAATTTTGTCGATTTATGCTTTTTTAGATTGGTAATCTTCGATTGCTTTTTTGATTGCTTCTTCTGCAAGCACCGAGCAGTGTATTTTTTGTGCCGGTAAACCACCCAAACTTTCTACTACTTTTTTGTTGGTAAGTTCTAAGGCTTGTTGTACGCTCATACCCTTTACCATTTCAGTTGCAGTTGAACTGGTTGCGATTGCCGCTGCACAACCGAAAGTTTTGAATTTTGCGTCGACGATTATATCGTTTTCTATTTTTAAGAAAATTTGCATTATATCGCCACAACTTTCGTTGCCAACAAGACCTACGCCGTCAGCGTTTTCTATTTCACCTACGTTTTTGGGGTTTTTGAAAGCGTCTAAAACTTTTTCGTTATACATTTTTGATATCTCCTTGAATTTTAAATAGTGGCGACATTTCTCTGAGTCTACTAACAGCATCTCTTAAAATGTCCACTGCGAAATCCACTTCTTCTATTGTGTTGTGTTTTCCAAACGAAAATCTTATCGAGCCATGTGCCAAGCCTTCGGGCACCCCTAAGGCGAGTAATACGTGCGAGGGTTCTAACGAGCCTGACGAACAAGCCGACCCCGACGATACCGAAATACCTGCCAAGTCTAAGCTAAACAATATAGATTCGCCTTCGATGAACTTAAAAGAAAAATCAGCGTTTGCAGGAAGTCTGTTCTCTCTCGGTCCGTTTAGTTTTACGTACGGAACTTCATTTAATACTCTTTCTATAAACCTATCTCTTAAACTTGAAACGTACTCAAAATTACGTTCTCTTTCTTGCACGGCGATTTTAAAAGCTTCGCTAAACCCTACGACGCCTGCCACGTTGGTGGTACCGCCCCGCTTAGTTCTTTCCTGATGACCGCCCGTGATAATACCTTCGATTTTAACGCCGTTTCTAATAAACAACGCGCCAACACCCTTAGGCCCGTAAATTTTATGTGAACTCATACTCATTAAATCCACGCCTAGTTCTTTAACGTCTATCTCTAATACGCCCGCCGCCTGCACCGCGTCGGTAAAACATAAAGCGTTGTGTTTATGGGCGATTTCAGCGATTTCCTTTATAGGTTCGATGGTTCCCACTTCGTTATTTGCTAGCATACAACATACCAAGACAGTCTTGTCCGTCAATATACTATTTAAGTGGTCTAAATCCACGAAACCGTATTCGTCAACTTTCATATAGTCTATCGTAAAGCCTTGTTTTTCTAAGGCTTTTGCAGTAACCAGCATTGCCGAGTGCTCGATAGGACTTATTATTATGTGGTTGCCCTTTTCTTTATAGGCATTAGCTATACCACGTAACGCCCAGTTGTCGCTTTCAGTACCGCCTGAGGTAAAATACAATTCGCTTGGTTTACAGTTTATAAGTTTTGCGATAGTATCTCTTGCCTCGTCAACAGCGCTTACAGCTTCTCTGCCAAAGGCGTGTTGGCTGTTAGCATTACCGAAAACCTCTGTAAAATAAGGTTTCATTTTATCAAAAACTCGTTCGTCTACTGGGGTGGTCGCTGCGTGGTCAAAATATATTTTTCTCATTAGTTCTCCTATAAGTTGCCGTTAATCATATCTTCTACTGTCATTGCGTCAAGTAAACCGTTTATCCCGTTATACAGTTTTTTCCAAACTGCGCTTGTCGGACAACATCTACATTTACCGCCTGATTTTACACACTCTATAATTTCCATATCGTCTTCTAAGGCTCTCACAATCTCACCAATTTTGATTTCAGACGGTTGTCTTTTTAACATATATCCCCCCGCTGCGCCACGGTTAGCACATACGACGTCGCGCTTAGATAGCATGCGCATAATTTTTTCTAAATACTTTCCAGACACCCCTAAAACCCCTTCCAGGTAAGACGCAGAAATAGGGTCTTTTTTGAAATTTTTACCTAAAATATAGCAAGCGTTTAAGCCGTAATGCGTTTTTGACGATAACTTCATAACTTTTACCTAATTGCAACCTTTTTGGTTGCAATTACATTATATCTACGTTGATAATTATTGTCAACTAAAAATTACCGTTAAAAAGCATAGTTTTTAATTTTAAATTTTCTAGTTGTAATTCGCCTATTCGTTTTTTTAAGTTAGCGTTTTCTTTTGAAAGTGAGTTAGCCACTCTTTCAATAAGACTGTTAATTTCTTTTTTTAGTTTTGTCATTTGAAACTCTGAAATTTTAGGTACGTTAACTGATTGTTTAGGCTGAGTTGCGTTCTGTTTATCGAGTGAATTTATACTTTCATTTATAAGTTCTGGGTTGTTTTTTATAGTATTTCTATACTTGTTTTGATATCTTAACGCTAATTTAAAATCGCCGTTTGCCAAAATTAAAACGGCGTTTCTAACGGAATGCCCTTGCTGTTTTAACGCTAAAACGTCTTTTATTAATTTGGTTTCATCGGCTTTTGTAAAACTTTTAGGCGTGTTAATTTTAATTTTTTCCATAGAAAACTTGTTTAACGTTTCAGTATCAGTGTTTAAGTTCTTTGCAAGGGCGTAATACAAATTTCTGACAGTGCCTACTGATTTACCGCTTTTAATCGAATATTCCGAAAACAGTTGGTTTAGGTTTTTGTGTTCGTTGCGTTTAATTAGGTTTAATAGCCCGTTAACGTCGTCTATTTTGTAACCGTACAGTTTTTCCATAATTTTCTCCTTTAATATTTATACGGTTATTGACATAATATTTATAAATTAAACGTAAAATTAAACAATATGTACTATTATTTTACCTCGCAAAATAAGTGCGCATTAAAACTTAACGGAATTTATTTAGGCGTCATTACAGGTGTGATTAAGCATGTCAACATTATTTCCGACGATGCGTTAGTGGAACTAATACCCTTAAATTCTGGTTTACCCGTTTTCAGCTTTACATTAAATTCTGAATTTTTGACCAATCCTCCAAGCCAAATTTCAGTAACCAACATGAAAGGCGGTTACTTAATCGTTTATAATCCCTCGCCCGCTAATTTACCGTTTAATGTAATTGAGCAAAAAAAATATGATGATTTTGCCGTAACTGTTTTTTGCGATGGCAGTTATAAAATATCAATTGAAACGTCTAGGGATTTTTTTACAGAAAATATTAATTTTGATTTCGAGTCGGTGGAAATTAAAAAATGCGGAGACGTCTTATTAGTAGGGCTTTTAGGAAATCAGTCGGGTATTTGCGCTTATAGAGTATTTCCAAAAATTATGCCTTTAACAAAACGCGCCTGTAACGAGTTTAGTTTTGATAATCAAATAATAACTCGTCACGAGTATCCTGACATTGCCAAACATACGGTAACCCTTACGTGGAGCGTAAGTGGTGGTGATGTAAAAGCGATAGACAAAAAGATTACTTGTAGCGATAGTTTTTCGATAAATAATTTACCGGCAAAAGTTATACCGTACGCTTTCTTGGAAGAACTTTTAGTCGGCGGTAATATAGATTGTTATCTTGCGTCTAACATAAAACCTAACGCGGATAAACTTCGCGGATTTTTCGGGTCGTTTATAGGAGTTATGCCACCGCCTTTTTTCGTTTCCCCTGAACAAATAGGTTTGATATATAAAAAATCAGCCAATTTATATTCAGTGGAATACTGTTCGTTTGAACTTAACGGCAGGCTGATTTCTGGTATAAAAAAGTAAAGTTTTACTTTTTAAATTGTTATAATAAAAAAACCTACCGATTAAATTTAATCGGTAGGTTTTTTTATTTATTTGACTTTTACACTCTTTATGATAGCACTCTGATTGCCGTCGGGAGTGGTGTTGGGAACTCTAATTCTGTGTTCGTTGTATTCCACGTACTGGTCGCCTTCGGCAACAAAAATTGCATCTTTTTCTTCTTGCGATAAATTGCCATATTCGTCAGCAGGTATACAATTAAACGTTAAACCGTAATCTTCTTCGGGTTTAGACGAGTCGTATTCGCCGGTATAGTAAACGATGTAACTCGTGTAGTTGTTGCTTAAAACCGCACCAACGGCATTTACACCCGTGTCGTTAGCAGTTATCGAATAATCAATAGTTCCAAATACGCAAAAATAACCGTCATATTCTGAAATTACGTCTAACGGTATATAAATGTTAGACCTACCTGAATTCATACCGTTAGAAGATTTAAATTTGTGCGCACCGTCGTCTTGAATATACCAAGAACGCCATAAACCTATATAACCTTGGTCGTTTTTGAGGTTTGAACCCTTGGTTGTACCGTACTCAAACTCACCGTCAATTTGCGGTTTAATATCGTTTTTAACTATTTTATTACCGTCCATTTTATATTGACCTATCATAATCTGAGTAGTATAAGATTCCATCAAATAAAATACAGTGTTATCGTAGTAGCCATCGCTAGCATATTGAGCAATAGCGTCTACCGTTTTAGGTGCTAAATGGCGTTGCATGTCAATAGTAAGTTTTACTTCATCTTCTTCATAAAATTTTGATTGGGTGAAGTTGTATACTTGTAAAGTTACTTCTAAGGTAACAACGTCAGCGCAAGCAGTCAAGGATAAAGTTGCAAATGCAAGCATAATGACAGCAAGAACGTTAACGAATAATTTTGAAATACGTCTCATTTTAATTCTCCATTAAACATTGTACATTCATTTTACTAGTATTTTTAAAAATTGTCAATAAAAGTGCTAATATTTAATTAAACCACTGGCAGTTTTTTTGTAAAATTTAGAGTTTTTTAGCTTGAAAAAAATAAGGCGTGGGATTTCCACGCCTTAAAGCTATTCTTTTTTATTCGCCCATTACGACGATTTTTAAACCTTGCATACTAATGTTCATTTCCATTGCTTCATTGATATCAGCAAGAGCGTATTTATGAGTAAGCAATTCTTCTACGGGCAAACCGTCTTTTTGAGCTTCTTTTAATACGTCGCAAGCTTGCATCCAGTCTTTTGCTTGATAGGTCCAAGAACCTATAACCTTAATTTCTTTGTTGCAGATATCTTGGTGAGGATTATAAGTGGTATCGCCGTTATCTACGAAGAAACCGAGTTCACACATAGCGCCACCACGACGAACGTATTTCCAAATAGTGCTTGCCGCCTTAGGCGAGCCAGTGCATTGGAAAGCCATTTCAGCGCCAGTACCAGTGATTTCTTGAATTTTTTCAATAGCGTTTTCTTTTAAGAAGTTTACGGTGTATTTAGCGCCGAGTTTTTTAGCCATTTCAAGACGTTTTTCATCGCCGTCAACTGCGATAATATTACGAACACCCATAGTACGTACGGTAGTTAAAAGCAATAAGCCAATCGGACCGCAACCTTGAACTAAAACGTAAGAGCCTTGCTTGAAGTTAAAGATTTGTTTTGCTTGTTCTACTGCGTGAACTACTACTGCACACGGTTCAATTAAAGTACGTAAATCTACGTCCATATCGCTAACGTTAAATATTACGCCACCTTTATTAATTTTAATATATTCACCGAACCAACCGTTAAAGTTTTTGTAAGCTTCTTCACCAGGCATTAAACCAAAAATTTCACCACCGGGGCAAAGATGGATATGTTCGGGGTCGTTTTTACAAGTATCACAAACACCACAAGGTTTTAAACCAGTAACGATTTTATCACCTACTTTTAAGGGTTTTCCGTAATAGTCGGTAGTAACGTTTTTACCGATTTTTACAACAGTCCCAGTACCTTCGTGACCAAGTTCTACGGGAATATAGCCAAAGGGGTCACCTTTATATTCGTGAACGTCAGTACCACAGATACCCGTTTGCTCTACCTTTACTAACACTTCGTCGTCACCGATATTCGGAACGGGAAGTTCAAAAATATCAATTTTTTTTGCGCCGGTTAAAACGGCTACTCTTGCCTTTTCAGGAATTTGGAAATTTGCCATATTTGTTCTCCTTAAAATATATTTACAAATAGTTTAACACACCTTAAAACAACTGTCAATACCAACTCCTTGATACGATATTATATTTACAATAATAAAACGATAAAACATATATCAATATAGTATGTATCTATATATTTTATCTTATTTATAGAGTTTATAATCAAATTGATTAAGTACTAGTACCAACACAAACCACAATTTAACACTTTACAGGTTATATTTTTACATAATATACTAAAAAGGAACACCTTGAAGGTGCTCCTTTTTAATATTTTGTATTTTTCATCTTTTTAATCAAGTTTTTGGATATATAAAATTGTCGGCTTAAAATAAAAATCAGCGAATTTTTGTTGGAGTATTTCAATTGCCTCTTTCCCATTTTTTGCATCCACAACTTCGCTGTATATTTTTTTATCTTCTATCATAGCATAGTAGACAACTAAATAGCTAAAAACGCCGATTCTTTCACCGTTTGACATGTTTTTATCCACTCTTTTTTTATTTATAGCATACCAAGTCTTATTTGACTTGTCAAGTATTTTTGGACTTGTAATTGTTATAATAAAAACATGGTGTTTAAGGATAGATTAAAAGAACTAAGAAATAGCAAGAATATAAGTCAAATGCAACTTGCTGTAAAGACGGGATTAAGCCAGTCTGCAATTGCAAAGTGGGAACTTGGCAAAACCGAGCCATCGGCAAGCGCAATAATAGTCCTAGCACATTTCTTTAACGAAACTACTGATTACCTGTTAGGTTTAGAAGATTAAAACCACTAACAAAAAGTTAGTGGTTTTTATATACAATAAAGCGTAGAAGGTATTATATAAAATTTTAAATTTTGACCCTTTTCACGTAGAGAAATGGTTATTGCTTGAAAAAGAAAAACACTGACCTTTTGGTCAGTGTTTTTTTTGGATGCAGCAACAACCTATTTCCCCGTGTCGTCTCCAACAAAG
>JAZRGZ010000002.1:0-3635 GCA_045644505.1 Christensenellaceae bacterium
AAAAACACTTTACAACTTTACCGTAGTAAAGTATAATGTAAATACTTTAATATGATAAACTATTAAAGTAAAAGGAGATAAATTTATGAAAAAATTATTTACTTTACTTTTAACGCTTATTTTAAGTTTAAGCGCTTGTCTTGGCTTAACTGCGTGCGGTAAAACTTCTGACATCGGCGTAGGCGACGGAAAACTCGTTATCGGCTATACTATTTATCCGCCTATGAACTATTTTGACGAATCTGATAATTCTTTTGTTGGTTTTGACACTGAACTTGCTATCAAAGTTTGTGAAATTCTTAACGTTGAATACGAATTTAAAGAAATCGTATGGAAAAACAAGGTTATGTCGCTTGATGCAAAAGAAATCGACGTTGTTTGGAACGGTATGACGATTACCGATGAGTTAAAAAATTCTATGTCTATAACTTCGCCTTATCTTGAAAACAAACAAGTTATAGTTTGCAAAACCGCTGACGTTGCTAAATTCACTGCTACTGCTGATAAGAAAGGTCTTGACGCAAGCGGTCTTGAAGTTTTAGTAGAAACCGGTTCTGCCGGCGATAAAACCGTTAAAGCATTAGGTCTTACCCCCGTAGGTGTTTCTGCTCAAAAAGATACTCTTTTAGAAGTTAAGAGTGGAACTAATAAAGTAGCTGTTATCGACAAGCTTATGGCTGACGTTTTAGTCGGTGAAGGTTCTGCCAACCCCGACCTTACTTACGTTGACGTTAATTTTGAAATCGAATATTTCGGTATCGGTTGCAGAGTAAAAGACACGGCTACCACCTTCGCGATTGAAATGGCTATCAATCAACTTAAAGCGGACGGAACTTTCGACACATTACTTGCTAAGTACTTTGGCTAAAATATTTTTTACATAAGGACGTTATTATGGATTTTGTTTCCATTACACTAAAACTCTTAGAGGGGTTTTTAGTAACTTGTGAAATCTTTGCGTTAACATTAGTCTCGGCTTTACCGCTGGGACTTTTGATTGCGTTCGGTTCAATGAGCAAATTTAAACCCCTTAAATTCTTTATTCGTGGTATTGTTTGGATAATTAGAGGAACGCCTTTAATGTTACAAGTAATAATCATTTACTACGTACCGGGACTTTTGTTTAGTTTACCGTTATTACCAAGATTAATAGCAGTTTTAGTCGCTTTTTGTATTAATTACGCTTGCTATTTTTCGGAAATTTTCCGTGCAGGTATTGAGTCTATACCCAAAGGTCAATACGAGGCTGGAAAAGTGTTAGGTATGACTAAATCTCAAATCTTTTTTAAGGTTGTTTTAATGCAAGTTATAAAAAACATTATTCCGCCTATGAGTAATGAAATTATCACGTTAGTTAAAGACACTTCGCTTGCAAGAGTTATTACAGTGGGTGAAATCTTGAAGTATGCAGAAGATTTTACTGCTTACGGTCTTATTTGGCCGTTATTCTACACTGGTATCTTCTATTTACTTTTCGTAGGAATTTTAACTTTATTTTTCGGTTGGGCGGAAAAGAAACTTTCATACTATAAAATTTAAGGGGGCGCGTTATGGCTTTTTTAGAAGTTAAAGATATAAAAAAGAACTTCGGCAAAACCGAAGTACTAAAAGGCGTTTCTTTTGAATTAGAAGAAGGTCAAGTTTTATCAATTATCGGTTCGTCCGGCAACGGTAAAACCACTCTTTTGAGATGCTTAAATTATCTTGAATTTGCCGATTTTGGCACGGTATCTTTAAACGGTAAAATTATATCCGACGGTGAGAAATTAAAGCTTGTAAAAGAAGAAGATATCAGAGAAAATCGGTTGCATTTTGGACTTGTTTTTCAGTCGTTTAATTTATTTCCTCAATACACTGCGATACAAAACGTAAATTTAGCGTTATCTTTAATGGAAAAGCAACGCGCTAAAAAACAACTTTCTCCACTTTACGACAAACCGTCGATGGAAGTGGCAAAAGAACTTCTAGATAAAGTAGGTTTATCTGATAAAACCGACCTATACCCCTGCCAATTATCAGGCGGTCAGTGTCAGCGTGTTGCAATAGCAAGAGCTATGGCGTTAAAACCTGACGTTTTATGTTTTGACGAGCCTACTTCTGCACTTGACCCCGAACTCACCGGTGAAGTTTTAAGAGTTATAAAAGAATTAAAACAAAGTACAAATATGACTATGATTATCGTTACACACGAAATGGAATTTGCTAGGAAAATTTCCGATAAAGTTTTGTTTATGGCTGACGGTATAGTAGAAGAATTCGGCTCACCTGAAACTTTATTTACTTCGCCTAAATCTGAAAAGCTTAAAGCTTTTTTATCAGGTGTTAGCGCACAATAAAGGTTAAATATTATGACTAAAAACGCTAACCACGACGAGTTATATGAAACTCTATTAAACCTTAATTCAGTCGAAGAGTTCCGCAAATTTTTCGACGACCTTTGTACAAGAAAAGAACTTGACGCTATGACGCAAAGAGTTCGTAGCGCAAAAATGTTACTTAACGGCGAAACCTTTGAAAAAATTATAGAAAAAACCGATATTTCCTCTGCGACTTTATCTAAAATAAACCGTTGCGTAAAATACGGTCAAGGCTATAAAAACTTCTTATAAAACACATAAAAAAGACTGCTGTTTGCAGTCCTTTTTTATATATATATTATTTTTTTATTTTTTGACGTAGCGTATTTTACAGTGTTAAATGTACCGCCTTTTTTTTCTCTTAAATATGCGATTAAAACACTACAATTATCTACCATAAAAACGTTTCTTTTTTGCATGCAATAGGGTGTGTAAAGAGTTGCAGTGTAATAGGTTGCGTCGGATTTTTTTAACATATCACGGTACACTTTTTTTTGTAACGGTGTAAAGTTTATATCTTGTTTTACACAAGGTACGCAGGCTATAAGTTTTATTTGATAATCTTCTTTCAATTTTTCTAAAATCTTAAAACAAAGCGTATCAAACCCAACTGCCATGCCTATTAAAAAAGTATCTTTCCCTTTTTTTATTAGGTCAATAAAAACTTCTCTCAATTCTGTTACGTCTAAGTCGTCGGTAATTTTGCGATGTCCTGTTACGGCACAAGTTTTTTCTAAAATTAAATCTTGTATAATCAAAGCGGTCTTTTCCTTATTTGCGCGTTAGTTCTGGGATATTTTA
Source organism: Christensenellaceae bacterium (assembly GCA_045644505.1). Classification (GTDB taxonomy): domain Bacteria; phylum Bacillota; class Clostridia; order Christensenellales; family Borkfalkiaceae; genus UBA1259. Next base: position 3,159 of record JAZRGZ010000002.1, read on the forward strand.
TATCTGTTGGTTTAAGCTTTTCTATTATAACAGCAGTTCTAGTAAAGTCTTCTATTTGAACTGTTACTATATCTTTAATTTTACCGCCTAACGTTTTTATAGAGTTTTCTGATTCTTTAATTTCTTCTTCTGCTTGCGCTTTATATGCAACAAAACAACCACCAATTTTTACAAACGGTAAACAATACTCAGTTAAAATATTTAGTCTTGCAACTGCGCGAGCCGTACATACGTCAAACTGTTCTCTATATTCTTTTTTTACTGCATATTCTTCTGCTCTACCGTTTAAAATCGTTACGTCTTTTAAGTTAAGATTATCTTTTAATGCCGTCAAAAACTCACATTTTTTCCCCGTTGCTTCTAAAAGCGTAGTATTTAATTGTGGTTTAACTATTTTTAACGGAATAGCAGGAAACCCTCCACCAGAACCTATATCTATATGAGTTTTTCCCTTTATGTAGTCTTTAAAAATAACAC
>JAZRGZ010000003.1:0-13936 GCA_045644505.1 Christensenellaceae bacterium
GCGTGACAGGCTGGCGTACTAACCAACTGTACTACCGGGCCAAATATATTATGTTTTAGTGGTGGGCCTTCACGGACTCGAACCGCGGACCAATCGGTTATGAGCCGACCGCTCTAACCTACTGAGCTAAAGGCCCTTAAAATGCATCATTAATGGGTGAAGAGATAATGGTCGGGGTGAAGAGACTCGAACTCCCGACCCCATGGTCCCAAACCACGTGCGCTACCAACTGCGCTACACCCCGTTTATTCTCGACGCCTTACTATACTATAATAATTAAAAGAATTTGTCAACAGTTTTTCGGTATTTTTTTAAAATTTTTTTTGAAAATTTTTTTATTGTAAATTTGCAGTGTATTTGACAAAAGAATACGCTATTTCATAAATATAGACAAAATTTTTTTGTTCGATTGTTTTAATATACATTCCATAAAAGTTTCAAAGGAGGAGTTATGGACATCAAATATAAAAAGTCTAATAATAAGTTGACTGTATACTTTGACGGAGAGTTAGACGAATATTCTGCGTCAGGCGCAAAAGGAATACTTGATAAGCTTATTGCTGATAATTGTAACGTAAATGACGTGGAATTTGATTTGTCGGACGTATCGTTTATGGACAGCACTGGGGTAGGGTTACTTATTGGAAGATATAAAAAATTAAAACAATATAATATACCTTCTTATATTACGGGAGCGTCAGTTAGTGCAGAAAAGGTATTAACACTTTCGGGAATATTCGGAATAATGCCAAAACGTTAAATGGAGAAATATATGAGAATAAACAATCAAATGAACTTAAAATTTTTATCCTTGTCTGTAAACGAATCTTTTGCAAGAAACGTCGTAGGATGCTTTGCATTGCAACTTAATCCCAGCGTTGCGGAAATATCTGATATAAAAACTGCTGTATCGGAAGCTGTAACAAACTGTATTGTACACGGTTACGACGGTAAAATAGGTGAAATTGAAATTTTTGCTGAAATTTGCGGTCAAAACTTACATATAAAAATTTTCGATAATGGTGTCGGCATCGAAAACGTATCGGAAGCCTTAGAACCTTTTTATACCACAAAACCCGACGAAGAGCGTTCGGGTATGGGTTTTACTATTATGAAGAGTTTTATGGACGACGTAAAAGTTGAGTCTGAAAAAGGAATAGGTACAACAATTTATATGACTAAAAAAATATGTCCGACGAGCAAAAATGAGTGTAAGTGAAAATCAATTTGAATTAATACGTCAAGCAAAGTTAGGCGATGAAAGGGCAAAAGAAAGTTTGTTTAACGGTAATTCTCCGCTAATAAAAAGCATAATACGGAGATTTATAGGGAAAGGAATAGAATATGACGATTTGTATCAAATCGCTTGTATAGGATTCTTAAAAGCATTAAACAATTTTGACGAAAGTTTTGGTGTAAAATTTTCTACTTATACCGTTCCTATGATTATAGGTGAAATAAAAAGGTATATGAGAGATAACGGCGCTATCAAGGTTTCAAGAAATCTTAAAATTTTAGCAAATAAAATTAATCATTTTATCGACGCATATCAAACCGAACACGGCAATTCTCCGTCTATTGAAACTATTGCTCAAAAGTTTGAAGTAACTTCTGATGAAGTAGTCGTTGCGTTGGATAGTTCTAAAATGCCTTTATCTATATACGATAAGTTTGAAGATGACGAAGAAGGACAAAGTTTATTGGAAAAAATCGCGGTCTTTGACGGGGAAGAAAAAATGCTTGATAAAATACAATTAAATAAAGCTATTCTTGAACTTAATGAAAGGGATAAAAAAATAGTAATACTTAGGTATTTCCGAGACAAAACACAAACGGAAATTGCCGAAGAATTGGGTGTTTCGCAAGTGCAAGTTTCTCGGTTAGAAAACAAAATAATAGAGAAAATTAGACGGGAATTTTAAATTTTTAAGAGTATATAAGTTTTATTTTTTGCCCATATTACTTTTATATGAGAAAAGAAAAAAATATAGAGTTTATGAAAAATTTAGACGAAAGGGAAACTTTTGTTAAAAATTTTACGAAAAGGGAACATAAAAATGAAACGCAAAGAATTTAATAACCAAAATTATTTAGAATACGTTAAAGGTGTATCGCCAAAAACTAACGAAAAACGCACGTTAATTAGGGCATTTTTAATAGGCGGACTCATTTGTGTAATCGGTCAGGGTATAAGATACCTATTTGAATATGCAATCGGTCTTTCGGGTGATGAATTGTCGGCTTATGTGTCCATGGTAATGATTTTTTTAGGAGCATTTTTAACGGGATTAGGTGTTTACGACAGAATAGGTAAATTTGCCGGTGGCGGTTCGATAGTTCCTATAACTGGGTTTGCTAACTCCGTTGTGTCGCCAGCGATGGAATTTAAAACAGAAGGCTATATTTACGGTACTGCCGCTAAAATGTTCGTAGTTGCAGGACCTATAATAGTATTCGGGGTAGCGTCCTCGGTACTTGTCGGTCTTCTATATTATTTTGGATATATGATTTTTTTATAAAATATTTAAAATATATATCTTTTAAATTTGACATTTTAATTTTGCTGTGATAAAATTAAACTACAATTTTTAAGTTGGTACAGAGATGCCGGCAAGATTGAGTTTAATTTATACCGTTAATTGTTATTTCGGTTATTGTTTTTACTATAAAATCTTGCCAACGGCAAGATTTTTTGTTTATTATGAAGATTAAAGCAAAAATTATGGACGAATCTACAATAAATCGCACGATGGCGCGTATAACTCACGAAGTTTTAGAGCGCAACGGCGGTGTTTCTGACCTCTGCATTTTCGGTGTGAAAAACAGAGGTGTTCCGCTTGCTAAAAAACTCTGTGACAATATAAAAATTTTTGAAGGTGTCGACGTTTTGTTTGGTGAATTAGACATTACCATGAAACGCGACGACATAACCGAACAAGTTAAACTTGTTAAGGCAACCTCATCAGTAGTTCCATGTGATATTACCGATAAAAAAGTGCTTATCGTCGACGACGTTTTATATACTGGTAGAACGGCAAAAGCGGCGTTAGAAACTTTGTTTTCATACGGTAGACCTAAGTCGGTTCAGTTGGCGGTTTTAATTGATAGAGGGCATCGAGAACTTCCTATTCGACCCGATTACATTGGTAAAAACGTTCCTACTTCCGGAACAGAAACTGTTGTCGTTGACTTAACCTCGCAAGATAACGCGGGCGTTTACATTTTTGATAAATTAACGGAGGATAAATAATGCGTAAAGAATTTGAATCTCAAATAAATAATACGCAATTATTATCGGCTGTTAAAAACTATTTGAATTCCGATAAGTCTTTCTTTTTAAATGAAAAATATCTAGTTATACCCGGTCTTTGTGATGTTCACGTCCATTTTAGAGAACCGGGTTTTTGCTATAAAGAAACAATAGAAAGTGGGTCTAACTCGGCTAGTGCGGGTGGATTTACCACCGTTTTTACAATGCCTAACTTAAATCCTGCTCCCGATAGTGTTGAGAATATAAAAATTCAGTTAGAGTCTATTAAAAAAACTGCATCAATTAACGTTTTGCCTTACGCAACTATTACAGTAGGTGAAAAAGGTGAAATTCTTTCTGATATGGAAAACCTTAGCGAGTTTGCCATTGCTTTTTCTGACGACGGTAGGGGAGTTCAAAGTGACCAACTAATGGAACAAGCAATGTTAAAAGCAAAATCGTTAAACAAAGTAATTGTAGCGCATTGTGAAGTTAATTCTTTGCTTAACGGCGGATATATACACGACGGAGAATACGCCAAAACTCACGGACATAAAGGCATTTGTAGCGAGAGTGAGTATCTTCAAGTTAAGCGCGACTTAGAGTTAGTAGAAAAAACCGACGTTCAATATCATGTTTGCCATATTTCAACAAAAGAAAGCGTTGATTTAATCAGAAAGGCAAAAAAACGTGGCTTAAATGTAACGTGTGAAACTGCTCCTCATTACTTGGCGTTTTCTGACAAAGACTTAAAAGAAAGCGGTGATTTTAAAATGAATCCCCCCATAAGAAGCATTGAAGATAAGATTGCTTTAATCGAAGGTGTTTTAGACGGCACGATAGACGTAATCGCGACCGACCACGCTCCACACTCCTTGGAGGAAAAGAGTAAAGGTTTAGAAAAAAGCGTGTTCGGTGTTGTGGGTTTAGAAACTTCGTTTGCGGTAATGTATACGTATTTTGTAAGAACTGGATTGATGTCGATAGAAAAATTAATTCAAATAATGTCGACAAATCCGAGAAAAATATTTTCGGTAAATAACGACGCAGGTTTTTCTGTTTTTGATATTTCCACTGAGTTTACGGTTAATCCCGAAAAATTTTTAAGCAAGGGAAGAAGTACTCCGTTTAGCGGAATTAAATTATACGGAAAATGTGTTTTAACAGTATTAAACGATAAAATTATATATCAAAATTAACATAGGAAGGTACAATATGGCTAAGAGAAAAGACTTGAAAAAAATAATGATAATAGGTTCTGGTCCTATCGTCATTGGTCAAGCGGCGGAATTCGACTATGCTGGCACACAAGCATGTCTTGCACTAAAAGAGGAAGGATACGAGGTTGTTTTATGCAACTCTAACCCCGCAACTATAATGACCGATACGACTATTGCCGACAAGGTTTATATGGAACCTTTGACGTTAGAATACGTTGCTAAAATTTTAAGATACGAGCGTCCTAACGCAATTATTCCCGGTATAGGCGGTCAAACAGGCTTAAATCTTGCAATGCAACTTGAAAAGAAAGGCGTATTAAAAGAATGCCAAGTCGAACTTTTAGGTACCAGCAGTACGAGTATTGAACAAGCCGAAGACAGGGAACTTTTTAAGCAACTCTGCATAAGTATTGGCGAGCCTACTATACCTTCTAAAATCACATATTCGTTAGATGAAGCAAAAAAAGCGGCGGAAGAAATCGGTTATCCCGTAGTTTTGCGTCCTGCATTTACACTCGGCGGAACGGGTGGTGGTTTTGCTAATAATTTAGACGAACTTATTGAAATCGGTACAAACGCTTTCAAATTATCGCCTGTTTCACAAGTTTTAATTGAAAAAAGCGTAAAAGGTTACAAAGAAATAGAGTTTGAAATGATGCGTGACGGCGACGATAACGTAATTACTATTTGTGGTATGGAAAACGTTGACCCCGTAGGCGTTCATACGGGCGACTCTATTGTTGTAGCACCTATTTTATCGCTTAACGATAAAGACCTTAAAATGCTTAATGATTCGGCTATAAAGCTTATTAGAGCATTAAAAATAGAAGGCGGGTGCAACGTACAATTTGCTCTAAATCCTACCACTAGCGAATATTATCTAATAGAAGTAAACCCCAGAGTTTCGCGTTCGTCTGCGCTTGCAAGTAAAGCAAGTGGTTATCCGATTGCAAAAGTTACGGCTAAAATTGCGGTAGGTATGCGTCTTGACGAAATTGATATTTCTAACACTAAGGCGTCTACCGCGCCCAGACTTGATTATATAGTTGCAAAACTTCCTAGATTCCCGTTTGATAAGTTTGCTACTGCGTCTAATGTTTTAGGTACGCAAATGAAAGCTACGGGCGAAGTTATGGGTATAGGTTCAACCTTAACCGAATGTTTGTTAAAAAGTGTTCGTTCGCTTGAAACTGGCGTTTGCCACTATCATATGAAAAAATTCGACGGTTACAAAACCGAAGAATTATACGAATATTTAAAAGAATTCAAAGACGATACAATTTTTGCCGTTACTGAACTTTTACGCCGTGGCGAAAGTATTGCAAAACTTCACGAAAATACAATGATAACAGAACTTTTCTTGGAAAGTTTTAAAGAAATCGTTGAAATGGAAAATATCTTAAAGTCTAATAAACTTGACAAAGACTTATTATTTAAAGCAAAAGAAATGGGTTTTTCTGACAAGTTTATTGCATCGATTACAGGGAAAACAGAAATTGAAATTTTCAATTTGAGAAAAGAATACAGAATGTTTCCCGTATATCGTATGGCAGATACATTCCATACCGACGGCTATATTCCTTATTTTTATTCTTCGTATCAAGGCGAAAACAAATCGGTGCTTTCTGACAAAAAGAAAATCGTGGTTTTAGGCGCCGGTCCTATTAGAATAGGTCAAGGTGTAGAATTCGACTATTCTACCGTTCATGCTGTATCTACTATTAAAAAATCTGGTTATGAAGCGATTATTATCAACAATAATCCCGAAACTGTTTCAACCGACTACACGACTGCTGATAAACTTTATTTTGAGCCGTTGACTCCCGAAGACGTAATGAATATTATTGAATACGAAAAACCTGAGGGCGTTATAGCATCGCTTGGCGGTCAAACAGCTATAAATCTTGCTGAACCTTTACGTGAACGTGGCGTTAAAATCATAGGTACTGACTGTGACGCTATTGCAAAAGCTGAAAACAGAGATTTATTTGAAAAATTATTAAAAAGTTTACATATTCCTCAACCGCAAGGTTCTGCCGTAACTAAAATTGAAGACGGTATTGAAACCGCAAAGAGGATAGGCTATCCCGTACTCGTCCGTCCGTCTTTCGTTTTAGGTGGTAGGGCAATGCAAATCGTTTATAACGAAGAACAACTCCGTCATTACTTAAAAACTGCCGTAGAAATCGATGAAGATAAACCTGTATTAGTAGACAAATACATTATCGGTAAAGAAGTAGAAATCGATGCTATTTGTGATGGAAAAGACGTATTTGTTCCAGGTATTATGGAACTTGTTGAAAGAACAGGCGTACACAGTGGCGACTCTATTAGCGTATACCCGACTTTCAGCATTTCTGAAAAGGTAAAAGAACAAATCATAGACTATGCTAAACAGTTGGGTCTAGGTATAGGAATTATAGGTTTATACAATATTCAATTTATCGTAGATAAAAACGAAAAAGTTTATATTATCGAAGTTAATCCGCGTTCTTCAAGAACCGTTCCGTTTTTATCTAAATCTACTGGTTATAGTCTTGCAGATATTGCTACCGAAGTAATTATGGGTAAATCCTTAAAAGAACAAGGAATTACCGAAGTTTACCCCGAAGAACAAAAACGTTGGTACGTAAAAGCACCTGTTTTCTCGTTTAGTAAAATTAGAGGCTTAGACGCTTATCTTTCGCCTGAAATGAAATCGACCGGCGAAGCAATCGGTTACGATTATAAACTCAACCGCGCGTTATACAAAGCGTTGCAGGCGGCAGGTATGAAAATACTCAATTACGGTACGGTTTTTGTTACCGTCGCCGACAAAGATAAAGAAGAAGCGTTACCTTTAATCAGAAGATTTTATAATCTTGGCTTCAATATAGAAGCAACTAGCGGTACAGCTAAATTCTTAAAAGAAAACGGTATTAAAACTAGAATTTTAAGAAAACTTAAAGAAGGTAGTTTGGATATTCAAGACGCAATTCGTCAAGGACATATTACATACGTTATTAATACGGGTGAAATCGGGTCTAAGGGTATAGGAACTGACGGTTATAAAATCAGAAGTCTAGCAATCGAAAACAATATTACAATGTTTACTGCTCTTGATACCGTAAGAGTATTATTAGACGTTTTAGAAGAAACTACGCTTTGCGTATCAACCATTGACGCAAGGGGTTAATTATGAAACAGCAGTATTTTGAAATTTTAGATAACGTTCGTTTGACAAACGACGTTTATAAGTTAACACTATCGGGCGATACGAACTTTTTGACATCGCCCGGACAGTTTGTTAATATTAAAATTGACGGTCAGTTTTTAAGAAGACCCATTTCCGTTTGCGACGCAGAAAACGGAGTTTTAACCTTAATTTATAAAGTCGTAGGTAAAGGAACGGAAATTTTAAGCACTTATAAACAAGGTAAAACCTTAGATTTATTGGTGGGCTTAGGTAACGGGTTTAACGTAAATAAAACGACCGAAAAGCCTGTTTTAATAGGTGGTGGCGTTGGCGTTCCTCCTATGTATAATTTGTGTAAAACCTTAAAAAAAACAGGTAAAAACGTAACGGTTATACTTGGCTTTAACACCCAAAAAGAAATTTTTTACCAAAAGGAATTTACCGAAATTGCCGATAAAGTTATAGTTTGTACCGTAGACGGCAGTTATGGTTTGAAAGGTTTTGTTACTGACGCTTTAAAAGACGTAGATTACGACTTTTTCTATTCCTGCGGTCCCATGCCGATGTTTAAGGCTATTGAAAAAACAGCGGTAACTAGTGGTCAGTACAGTTTTGAAGAACGTATGGGTTGTGGTTTTGGTGCTTGCATGGGATGTTCTTGCAAAACTAAGTACGGTAACAAACGTATTTGTGTAGACGGTCCCGTTCTTGATAGGGAGGAAGTTATATGGTAGACTTAAAAGTAAATCTTTCTGGTTGGGAACTTGATAACCCAGTAATTCCTGCCAGTGGAACTTTCGGTTTCGGTAAAGAATTTTCTAAATTTTACGATATAAATTTGCTCGGAACCTTTTCGTTTAAGGGAACGACCTTAAATCCTAGATTTGGTAATCCAACTCCGAGAATTGCCGAATGCACTGCTGGTATGATTAACTCGGTAGGCTTACAAAACCCCGGTGTTGACCACGTAATAGAGCATGAATTAATAGAGTTAAAAGAATATTTTAATAAAAAAGTTATTGCAAACGTCAGTGGGTTTTCAGTCGACGAATACGTTACCGTTTGTCAAAAATTAGATGCCCAAGACGTTGTAGGTATTTTAGAAGTAAACGTAAGTTGTCCTAACGTCCATAACGGTGGAATGGCTTTCGGTACCGACCCTAAAAATGTCTATGAAGTAGTAAAAGAAATAAAAAAAGTTACAACTAAACCCGTTTACGTAAAATTATCTCCAAACGTTACAGATATAGTTTCAATTGCAAAATCCGCGGAAGAAGCTGGGGCAGACGGTATCAGTTTAATAAATACAATGCTGGGCATGAGAATAGATTTAAAATCTAAAAAACCCGTAATTGCTAATAAAATGGGCGGGTTTTCAGGTAGCGCAATTTTCCCAGTTGCAGTTAGAATGGTATATCAAGTTTACGAAAACGTTAAAATTCCTATTATCGGTATGGGGGGAGTTGCAACTGCCGAAGACGTAGTTGAAATGATGCTTGCAGGCGCAACCGCCGTTCAAGTAGGCGCGCAAAATTTGGTAAACCCGTTCGCTTGCAAAGAAATTATTGAAAACCTACCAAAAGTTATGGAAAAATATAAAATTAAATCGTTAAAAGATATAATCGGAGGTGCTCATAATGGGTAAAGACGTAATAATTGCTTGTGATTTTTCAAGTAAAAAACAGGTAACTGAATTTTTGGACAAGTTTAACGGTCAAAAACTTTTCGTTAAAATCGGTATGGAACTTTTTTATGCCGAAGGTCCGTCAATTGTGGAAGAAATAAAAAAACGCGGACACAAAATATTTTTAGACCTTAAACTTCACGATATTCCTAACACCGTAATGAAAGCTATGAAAGTGTTGTCTAGCTTAAACGTTGATATGTGCAATCTTCATGCTGGCGGAACTGTAAAAATGATGGAATATGCTATCAAAGGCTTAACGCGAGAAGACGGTACAAGACCGCTTTTAATAGCAGTTACACAGTTGACGTCAACCGACCAAGAAAGTATGGAAAAAGATTTGCTTATAAATAAGCCTATTGACGAAGTAGTAATGCATTATGCGTTAAATGCTAAAAATGCCGGTTTAGACGGAGTAGTTTGTTCTCCGTTAGAAGCAGAAAAAGTTCATAACGTTTGCGGTAAACAATTTTTAACTGTAACACCCGGCGTAAGATTTGCTGACGGTGAAGTGGGTGACCAAAAACGCGTAATGACACCTTCTGACGCAAAACTTATAGGTTCTGACTATATTGTAGTTGGTAGACCTATTACAGCAAGTGACGACCCCGTCGGTGCTTATAACAGATGCGTTAAAGATTTCATTGGTTAAAATTTAGAGGTGATGATATGGAAAACATAAAGAAAACTATTGCAAAAGATTTACTTTCAATAAAGGCGGTATTCTTCCGTCCCGAAGAACCGTTTACTTGGGCAAGCGGTATTAAAAGTCCAGTTTATTGCGACAACAGACTGACTTTATCTGCTCCAAGCGTTAGATTTGACGTTGAAAACGGCTTAAAAACTCTCATTGAAACTCACTATCCAGAAGCCGAAGTTTTGATGGGTACTTCAACCGCAGGTATTGCTCACGCAGGTATTACCGCACATTTGATGGGGTTGCCTATGGGTTACGTTCGTTCAGGTGCAAAAGACCACGGTAGAAAAAACCAAATAGAAGGTAAGTTGGAAAAAGGACAAAAAGTTGTAGTAGTAGAAGACTTGATTTCTACTGGTGGTAGCGTTATCGAGGTGGTGGAAATTTTAAGAGAGGCTGGCGCGGAAGTTTTGGGCGTTGTTAGTATCTTTACTTACGGTATGAAAAAGGGTTTAGTACGTCTAGCAGAAGCTAACGTTAAAAACGTAAGTCTTACCGATTTTGATACGATTGCAAAAGTCGCCGCAGAGGAAAATTATATAAAAGAAGAAGATATTCAAAAATTGTTAAAATTTAGAGATAATCCGTCAGATGAAAGCTGGATAGGAGCATAAGATGAAAAATCTTTACGATATTTTAGATTTATCAACCGACGAAATTTTAGAACTTATAAATCTTGCCGACGATATGATGGAAAATCCAAAGAAATACTCAGATTCGTGCAAAAATAAGATATTAGGCACGTTGTTTTTCGAGCCTTCAACAAGAACAAGACTTAGCTTTGTATCGGCTATGATGACGCTTGGCGGTAGTGTTTTAGGGTTTTCTGACCAAGCAAGTTCGTCTACTAGTAAAGGCGAAACTCTTTCTGATACCGTTACGGTTGTATCGGGATACGTAGACGTAATTGCAATGCGTCACCCCAAAGAGGGCGCACCGCTTGTTGCTATGAAAAATTCGCTAGTTCCCATTATAAATGCGGGCGACGGCGGACATTTTCATCCCACGCAAACCTTAACCGACTTGCTTACAATTCACCACGAACTAGGTAAGTTTGATAATCTTACCATAGGGCTTTGTGGTGATTTGAAATTTGGTAGGACCGTACACTCTTTAATAGGCGCTATGTCTAGATATAATAACATTAAGTTTGTTTTGATTTCACCTGACGAATTAAAGCTTCCAGATTATATTAAAAAACAGTTTATAGAAGACAAAAACATAGAGTTTGTTGAAAGCTCGTCCTTAGATGAAGTTATGGGTGAACTTGACATTTTATATATGACGCGCATACAACGTGAACGTTTCTTAGATTGGGACGAATATGAAAAACTTAAAGATAGTTACATTTTAACTTCCGAAAAAATGAAACTTGCAAAAGATAATATGATTGTTTTACATCCATTGCCGAGGGTTAACGAAATAGCTGAGGAGGTTGACACTGATAAACGCGCATGCTACTTTAAACAAACTAGATACGGTAGATATATTCGTATGGCGCTTATTTATAAACTTTTAGACCTTGCAAATAAAACCGATAAAGAAAACAGATTAAAAGACAGTGTAAAAACCGATAAAGTTTGTCGTAACCCGCACTGTATAACTGGTTGTTATGCAGGGGCGGAACGACGTTCAAAAATTTTAGATGCAGGCGAAGAAAGATGTCTTTATTGCGATAGTCTTTTGTATTAAATATAAATAAAAAATTTTGTCGCAAAATGACCGTTGGTTGAGTAAATTTGTTGACAGTAATATTCAAATTATGTTATACTTTTTACAAATGAACACTTGCTGTAACTGACGGAAAATATGTGGATAACCACGAAGGAGCAGTAGGGAATTAAAGCCGACCGTCTGGGCGTACTTAACAGCAGTTAGTTGTTTAGTGCGCCTTTATATTATTTTAAGGAGTTTTTAATGAAAAAAGTTGGTATTTTAATGGGTAGCGACAGTGATTTGCCTATATTAGAAAAAACTGCAAATATTCTAAACGAATTTGAAGTACCGTTTGAGATGCACGTATTCTCAGCCCACAGAACACCTGAGCAAGCGATTGATTTTGCTAAGAACGCCGAAGATAATGGATTTGGCGTGTTGATATGCGCAGCAGGTATGGCGGCACATCTTGCAGGTGTTGTTGCAGGACATACAACTTTACCCGTAATCGGTATTCCGTGCAAATCTACCTGTCTTGATGGTATGGACGCACTATTATCAACCGTAATGATGCCCTCGGGTATTCCCGTTGCAACGGTTGCTATTAACGGTGGGGCAAACGCAGGTATTTTAGCCGTAGAAATTTTAGCCGTTGCAGATAAAGATTTATCGTTAAAATTAAAACAAAAAAGACATCAGGACACTTTAAAAGTGTTAGAAAAAAATAAAAACGTTGAAGAAAAGTTCAACAAATAAAAGGAGAAAAATATGAAACTTGTTTATTCGGGTAAAACCAAAGACGTTTTCGCTATGGAAAACGGTAACTATCTCTTAAAATTTAAAGACGATTGCACGGGTAAAGACGGAGTTTTTGACCCCGGTGAAAATTCAGTTGGTTTAACCATAGAAGGTGTGGGCGACGTAAACCTTAGAATGAGTATTTACTTCTTTGAAAAAGTAAATCAAGCAGGTATCAAAACTCATTACGTTTCAGCAAATCTAAACGATACCACTATGGAAGTTTTACCTGCAAAACCTTTTGGTAAAGGATTAGAGGTTATTTGCCGTCATAAAGCAGTAGGCAGTTTCTATCGTAGATACAGTGATTATATCGAAGAAGGTGCAGACCTTCCCGCATACGTTGAAACAACTTTTAAAAACGACGAGAAGGGCGACCCGCTTGTAACAAAAGACGGTCTTATCGATTTAGGCGTTATGACTGACGCACAATACGAAGACGTTAAGTCTATGACACAAAAAATTACTCAAATCGTTGCTGATGACTTAAAAGAAAAAGGATTAATCTTATATGATATTAAGTTTGAATTCGGTTACGATAAAGATGGTAAAGTAATGCTAATTGATGAAATTGCTTCGGGCAATATGCGTGTTTATAAGGACGGAAAATACGTTGACCCCATGACCCTTTCAAAGCTTTTCTTTGCTAAATAGTTATTAGGATAAAATATTATGGGTGCATTTTTCGGCGCAGTAAGTAAAAAGAAAGATGTTTTAGCTGACGTTTTCTTCGGTACGGACTACCACTCTCATTTAGGAACTAAAAGCGCAGGCTTAACGGCATACGATAAAGATTTAGGCTTACAGCGTAAAATTCATAACATTTCTAATTCACCGTTTAGAACCAAATTTGAAAATATTTTTGATACAATGAAAGGAACTTCTGCAATCGGTTGCATAAACGATTCAGACCCACAACCTTTACTTGTACGTTCTAAACTTGGCCAATATGCTATATGTTTTGTTGGCGCAATCAATAATGCCGACGAACTTATTAAAAATTATATACTGGAAGTTGGCGGTCAGTTTGGTGGTCAGTCGGGTGGTTCTGTAAACTCTACCGAACTACTTTCAGCGCTTATCAATAGAAAAAGGTCTTTTGTTGAAGGTATAAGATATGCATGGAAGCAAATCAAAGGTTCTGCTTGTATTTTGATATTAAAAGACGATGGTGAAATTATAGTAGCGCGCGACTTTAACGGTAGACTCCCAGTACACATCGGTAAAAACAAAGATGGTATTTGCGCTTCCTTTGAAAGCTTTGCTTATCAAAAGTTAGATTATAATACTGTTTATGAATTAGGTCCTGGTGAGATTGTCAAGTTTGACGCCGAAAAGTTTACAGTCCTAAAAAAACCAGAAAAGAAAATGAAGATATGTTCTTTTCTTTGGTCGTACTATGGGTATTCAACCTCTGAATACGAAGGTGTTAACGTTGAAATTGCACGTTATAGAA
>JAZRGZ010000004.1:0-8879 GCA_045644505.1 Christensenellaceae bacterium
ATGATTTCAATAACCACCAAATAATTATTGCATCCATTTATAACTATAAAGACATCTTTAACAATTCTAAAATTGTAACAATGGATGGTACCTTATTTAACAAACAAACATTATTAGATTAAAAGGAGGATTAACAAATGAGAGCAGTTATATATGCACGATACAGTTCGGATAATCAGCGTGAAGAAAGTATTGACGGACAACTTCGTGATTGCAAAAATTATGCTAAATATAATGATATAGAAATTGTTGGCGAGTACATTGACCGTGCTATGACTGCTAAATCTGATAATCGTCCTGACTTTCAACGAATGATTCGTGATAGTTATAAAGACTTATTTGACGTAATACTGGTTTGGAAATTAGATAGATTTTCTCGTGACCGTTTTGACTCTGCTAAATATAAGGCAATTTTAAGGCAAAATGGAGTTAAAGTTATTTCTGCAACTGAAAAAATTTCTGATGATGCAAGCGGAATATTGTTTGAATCGATACTTGAAGGTTATGCTGAATTTTATTCAGTAGAACTTGCAGAAAAAGTTAAACGTGGTATGACGGATAATGCTTTAAAAGCAAAGTCTAACGGTGTGCGAGCTCCGTTTGGGTATTACGTTGATGAAAACGACCAATATCAAATTGATACTGAAACAGAACCTATCGTAAAGGAAATTTATTCGCTATATGTTGATGGAAAGAGAGTGAATGATATAGTAAAGATTATGGCAGAACGTGGAGTTCAAAACAGGAATTATCCACTAAACTATAATTCAGTCTATAGAATACTTTCCAACCGTAAATACATAGGCGAGTATAAATTCGGTGACGTAGTTTTGGAAGACGGAATGCCTGCTATAATTGATAAAGAAACTTTTGAGAAAGTTCAAAAACGCTTTGCAGTCAATAAAAAGGCTCCGTCAATGCGAAGAATGGACGAAGAGTATATGCTCACGACCAAACTGTTTTGTGGTCACTGTGGGGCTTTAATGACTGGACAGAGTGGGACTAGCCACACACAAACCCGATACCACTATTACAAGTGCAATCGTGCTCGTAAAAAGGAATGTAATAAAACCAGTGTTCGTTAAAAACTTATTGAAGACGCAGTTATAGATGGTATTCTAAATCTATTAAAAGATGAATTAGTTTTAGAAGATTTATCAAATCGCATTTATGAGATGCAATATGAACAAAGTTATACTCTAATATCGTTAAAATCTCAATTAGAAAACGTAGAAAAGAAACTTAACAATATTGTTCAAGCACTTGAGAACGGAATATTTTCAAACACTACCAAACAACGCCTTGATGAACTTGAAAGCCAAAAGGAAGAGTTGGAAAAACAAATTTTTGAAGAACAGTCAAACAATCCGTGCTTAACGAAAGAACAAATATTATACGCACTATATAATTTACGTAAAATAAATGCTGAAACAAAAGAAGGAAAACATCTTTTAATTGACAGTTTCGTAAATGCAATTTATTTGTATGATGATAAATTTGTAATAGCGTTTAATTATAAAAATAAATCAAAAACAGTAACCTTTGAGGAAATAGAGAGTTCACGCTTCACACAGGAAGCTTCACCAAAATAAAGCATTTTTAAGCAAAAAACGGCTTAAAAATGCTTTTTTTCTTGCCTTTTTTGCCGTTGGGGTGTCAAAAAACGGTGTCAAACGGGTGTTATAAAATCCAATGCTCACTTTTGGAAATCGTTTTATTATGAAAACAGGAACACTATTGACTTAATAGTGGTATGTGTTATAATAATTAACAATGAAAAAATATTTACTTAATTACTGTGACCGTTTTAGGTGCATTGCCGATAAATGCAAGCATACGTGCTGTGCGGGATGGGAAATGAATATTGACCAAGAGAGCTTACAGACGTATAAAAAGGATGCGTCAGATTTTTCGTCTGCCTTAAAACAAGGCGTAAATTTTAAGAAATCAAAATTTAAGGTAGGCAAAAATGGTAGGTGTCATTTTCTTAACGGCAAAAACTTGTGCGAGATTATGATTAATCTAGGGGAAAAAAGTTTGTGTCAAGTATGTACTGACCACCCTAGATTTAGAAGTTTCTTTAACGATAGAATAGAGACTGGTTTAGGGTTTTGTTGCGAAGAAGCTACACGAAATATCCTAACGTTTACAGACAAAATAGAACTGACGCTTACTGCTGACGACGGAGAAAACCAACAGCTTGATTTTAACCAAAAAAACGTTTTAGAGTTTAGAAAAAAAGCATTAAAAATCGTTCAAAATAGAGCGCTAAACATAAACGATAGAATACAAAAGTTATTAGAAGAGTGTTTTTTTAACTATAATTCAAAACAGTTAAATAAAGCGATAAAATTGTTTTTAACTTTCGAGAGAATTGATAAAAATTGGACGAAAAAATTAAAGCACTTAAAGAATAAAAAATTAAAAACGCAAATTGACCAAGAGTTTTCTTTACAAGCCGAACAGTTTTTGGTTAACAGTTTATACAGACATTTATCTGATGCCGAAGACACTTTATGGGTTAGGGCGAGAGCGGTGGCGTGCGTAATATCTTGGTGGATAGTTTTGAACGTAATTATTCAAAATCAAGGTGATATTTTTGATACGGTAAGGGCATATTCTACCGAAGTCGAATACTCGCAAAAAAATCTCGATAAACTGTTTAATTTTGCTTATAAATTTATAAAAATTTAAAACTAAATACTAAAAAAGGCTAACTTAGTTAGCCTTTTTTAGTATAAAATTATTCAAAATAAAATGTTAAAATTATAAATCAATTACTGCTGAATTTTCATTGTAATGAATTCTATCGCCTTTACGGTTTAGCAAATCGATGTAATCTAAATACTCTTTTTTACTCTTAAACGGTGTGTCGTAGTTGTCGATAATTTCTTTTGCTTTTTCAGCGCCATTCTCTAAAAGCATAAACAACAAAGCTAGTTGGAACTTTGCGTTGTCTATGCATGCGAGTTCAGGGTTTACGAGATAATAGTTGTTGCCGTGGCAAGTTCCCTTAGCACCGGGCGCGTAGGGGTGAATAGTCGGCATAACGCAAGATAAATCGCCCATATCGGTACTGTCCGTACTAAGTCTTGGATTATACTTTAACTCTTTTTCGGGGAACGTAGTTTCAAATGCAGTTTTACAAACCTCTATAAACCGTTTGTTGTTGGCGTTGGGTGCATAACCGGGAGTATCTTCAATATCTACGTTACAACCAATAGATAGAGCCGAACCACAAAGTGCTTGATTTATGCGAGTGTTGGCTTGTTTTATTGCATCAAAGCTAGCGCCACGAACGTAACTTTCGATTGTTACCTCTTCGGGGATTGCGTTTACCATACTACCGCCTTTTGTGATGATGGGATGAAATCTTATTAAATCGCATTCCTTAAAGGTTTCTCTTAAAGCGTTAACAGCGTTTAAGCCGTTAGTTGCAGCGTATAAAGCGTTTTTACCTCTCCAAGGACTTCCACCAGCGTGTGCTGAAACACCTTTATAAGTAATTTTTTTAGCAATACAACCTATGTTTCCGTCGATTATGCTAAAACCGTCGTCGGTGTCAGTATGCACCATAAACGCTAGGTCTACATCGTCAAAATACCCACGATATAAGAATTCAGTTTTACCGCCCATATATTTTATAACGCCTTTTTCAATTAAACCTTGGCGGTATTCTATTTCTAAAAGTTCTTCGGCGGGAACTGCGCAAAGTTTAATTTTACCTGACAATTTATCCAACACACCACGTTCGGTCAAAGCCCCTGCTATACCTAGTAAAGTTGCGCTTTGGGCGTGGTGCCCACAAGAGTGAACAGCGCCGGTAACTGGGTCTGATTCGGGGTGACTTTGACATATAACGCTATCAAGTTCGCCTAAAATCATAACGGTAGGACCTTTTCTTCCCGTGTCTATGGTCGTATAAAAGCCGGTAATATTTTCAGCATAAGTTAGTTTATATCCTAGCTCTTCGTACTTTTTCGCAAGATATTTAGTGGTTTTAACTTCCTTGTAACCAGTTTCGGGATTTTTCCAAATATATCTTTCAGTGTCCAAGATGAGTTGACGATATTTGTCAACAGATTTGATTAATTTTTCCAAAAAAATTCCCCCTTTAATTTTTAATATAATATCAACGGATAGAATAAAAGTCAAGCGTGAAGTATGCTTGTAATAGAACATACAGCGTTAAAGAAATTAGGTTTAGAACTTTTAGTCTTTATGGACTTGACTTTATGCTACTTTAAAACCGAGTCAAACTCGGTTTTTAAAAGATGCGATTTTATAATTCTATTGTCTTTTCATCTGACGTAGAAACATTAATACTGAAATTACGAGAAAAATCAGAGCATAGCATACAACCCACCACAAATGGGGTAAAGCGTTATAAAAACTTCCGTTTAACATTGCTCGTTCCATATCTACTGCGTGTACGAAAGGTAAAAGGTAAGCAATTTTTTCAAAAGTACCGCCTACCAGTTTTAAATCAAACCAAGTGCCTGATAACCACGCACAAAGGTTAGTTAAAAGTGCACCACAAATACCACCGACTTGCTTGTCGTTTAAGATACTTCCGAAAAGTAAGCCTAAACCGATAAACAAAAACGAAACTGGTATGATAAATATTATTGCGTATAGAACACCCGCGGTAACTTTTAAACCTAAAATAAAAGCAAAAAGATAACAAATAACCGTTTGCGCTACGGCAATAGGTATAACGGGTAGGGTGTAACCGAGAATAAAATCGGTAGGTTTCATAGGCGTAGTATATAATCTGGTAAGAAGCGAAGAACTTCTATCTTTTGATATTAAAGTTGCTGAGAACAGGGTTATGAAAGACAACCCGAAAACGGTTATACCGGGGGTTAAGTGGTCTATTTCAAATAGACTTACGGGAACGCTTTTTTGTATTGCGCTTAATAGCAACAATAACACCACAGGAAACCCAAGTCCAAAACCTAAATTTAAGGGGTCTAAAAGGATTTCTTTTCCAGTCCTTTTAGCAAATGAAAGCATTTTCATTATGAATTCCCCCTAACGATATTTATAAACGCTTGTTCAAAGCTATCGGTATTTGCCAGTTTCTTTATATTTTCGGCAGTGTCTACGACGAGTAGTTTACCGTTTTTCATTATAGCAATGCGGTCTGAAAGAGTTTCGGCTTCTTCCATATAGTGAGTAGTTAAGATTATTGTAACCATGCCTTTTAAGGCACGTATTATATCCCATAATTCACTTCTTGCGATTACGTCAAGACCTAACGTCGGCTCGTCTAGAAATAGTATTTTTGGCTCGCATACAAGTGACATCGCTATGCTTAATCGTCTTTGATATCCACCAGAAAGCTTACCTGCTTTTTTGTTTAATATTTCCGTAAGTCCTAAAAGTTCAGAAAGTTCTTTGATTTTTTTGTTGCTTTTTTCTTTTTGAAAACCAAAGGCACCGCATATTAATTTTAGATTGTCTAGCACGCTCATACCTTTTGCGATAGCGGTTTCCTGCGGGGAAACGGCAATAAACGATTTAATTTCATCCGCATTTTTTAATATGCTTTTATCTAAAAGATAAGCATCGCCGTCAGTCGGTTTTATTAGACAACATAGCATTTTAATCGCAGTAGTTTTTCCGGCACCGTTTACACCCAAAAGAGATAGTAGTTCTCCTTGTTGTACGGTTAAATTAAGACCGTCCACTGCGGTAACATCTTTGTATTTTTTGGTTAAATTTTGAGTTTTAATCGCTATCATTGCTTATTCTCCGCGACGTGCCTAAATTTTAATCCTTGATATACGTCGGTAACTATTTCAGAAATAAAATCCCACTCAAATTCTAAAAATGAAGTTGCAAGCATTGTTGCAATTCCGTGTACCGCTGTCCAAACTTCTAGGTGAAACAAGCTTGCCCTTTCTTCGGTTAACCCGTTTTGTTCCATATTCATTTTGACCGAAGCGTCAAAATCTACCGTCGGCGTAAATTGCTTGCCTTTACGGTCGCACATAAAAAGAAGTTTAAAAAGCTCTTTTTCTTCTCTTGCAAATCTAATATATGCCATACCAAACGCCTTATATTTAGGATATTTACCGCCTTTTACTTCATTTTCTAAAAACTCTAAGTAAAGTTTGTAAGCGTTTTCGATTACAGCTTTTCGTAATTCTTCTAATCCTGAAAAGTTGGAAAATATAGGCTGGGTAGAACAACTTAACTCTGACGCTATATTTCTTGCGTTTAACGAGCCTTCACCATGTTTTCTAACAAGTTCAAGCGTAGTTTTTATTATCTCGTTTTTTGAAACCTTTATTTTAGGTGGCATATTTTCTCCAAATTAAAAAATTTGATATATAACACTTGTTATTTTATCACGGGGCGGTGGCAATGTCAACTAAAAACAAAATAAAAAAGGCAAGCTCGAAAAAAAGAAGCTTGCCTTTTTGTAGTAAAGCAAAGATTAAACTAAATTTATCCAACTATGTAAAGACCAATTGTCGTTTTTAAATTCAAAAACTCCAACCGTGCAGTTGTTGCAGATGACTTTACTGCCGAGCGACTGAGTGCCGAGAGTTAAATACAAGAATGTTTTAAGCCAACCACCGTGGCAAAAGATTGCAACGTTTTCGTGCTGTTGGGTTTCTAGTAGGTTTCTAAACTCTAAAATTCTTTGTCTAAATTCTTCTACTGTTTCACCGCCGAAGGTTTTGTAACCGCTTTCACTGATTATCGATGATTGTTCTTCGGTTAAGTCTTTTATGGGTAGATTTTCTAAACTGCCTAAGCAGACCTCTCTTAAAACTTTTGATGTTTCGTATTCGCAATTAGGTAAAGCCGTTTCAGCTGTTTTCCTTGCGCGAGATAAATCACTTGCGTAAATTTTATCGAATTTAACGTTTTTTATAATTTCGCCTGCTTTTTTTGCATCTATTAGTCCCTGTTCGGTAAGTTCAACGTCCGACCAACCAGTCCATAGTCCTTTAACGTTATTTACACTTTCGCCGTGACGTATAATATAAACTTTCATTAGTTTTCTTCCTTTTTATATCCTTTATATAAGTGTAAAATATTGATGTCTTCGGGCATGTTTAAGCCGTGAGAACCGCATTCTCCGTCTATTTCATGGCAACCGTGGTCCATAGCAAATCCGAGTAGCGTATTGTGTTGTTTCCAATGCTTTTTAATAAGGTTAGAAATAACGCCGAAAGCGTGAGCATTTACGCGAAGTTCTGCTAACGTTCTGGGGTTTTCGGGTCCGTTTTTGTGCATAGCCGCGTCAAAGTTTTCGTTGTAAATAAGTAAGAAATCGTATTCGTCTTTTAAGATTAGTTCGGCGGCGAGAGCGTTTACTTGTTCGATAGCGCCTTCGTGTTCATCAAAATAATAGTAGTCCATATCACGTTCTTTGTAGATTTTGCTTAAACTACAATTAGCGTACGTAATAATCGCTGGTTTTTTGCCAGCTTTGATTAAAGCGTCAAAAAGAGTTTCAATTTTGATAACTGGTTTTTCGTACTGAGTAATTCCATGAACGCTAGGTTGTGCACCAGTGTACATTGTTCCAAAACAAACGGGTGTAACACTCGGCATAACAGTTGCAAGCGGAATTTCTACGTCTGCATGCCTTTTTGCTTCGCGTACGTATTCTGGGTATTTTTGCATTACCCATTGACCTATGGCGTCGGGGTTGTACATTACCACGCGGTCTGCTTTTCCACCATCGAAAATTTTATCTATATATTCTGCAAGTTGAGGGTTTTTATCAGCGGCAGTGCTGGGTGGGTCTATGCCGAAAGCATAACAAAGCGTTCCGCAAATAGTGTCTAATGAATTCACGTTAAAGGTACTTACTTTCGGTTCTTCACCAGTAACTAATCTGTCCAACGAAACGTCGAACACGTCCTTTAATTTAAGAAGTTGTTCTAATTCGGGGGTTACTTCGTCGGCTTCCCACGATACAACGGTTTCTTTTGAAACACCAAGTGCTTCGGCAATATCGCTTAGCGCCAATACCGCTCTCTTGCGAAGTGTTGAGATATTTTTACCTAAGGTCATAATAAAGTGCTCCTTTTTATTACTTATATAATTTCAAAAATTGTAACGGAAAGTTTTTAATTTAGATAATTATATCATACAATTTTGAAAAAATAAAGCATATTTTACTTGCATTTATCAAGTTATGCTTGACAAAATAATTTTTTGTTTTTTAAAAAACGCTTGCAAACGAGTGCAAGGTTCATACAAATTCAGTTTTTTATTTTTACATACCATATAAGTCCTAAAAAGAAAAAGTCTAACTGATATAATCTGCTAGACTTTATTTGGTGCACCTTCAGGGACTCGAACCCTGGACCCACTGATTAAGAGTCAGTTGCTCTACCAACTGAGCTAAAGGTACTTTGATTTTTTGAGGCAAAGCGTTAACTCACTTTGCCTCAAAAACGATGGTGGCTCATCGGGGACTCGAACCCCGGACACCGTGATTAAAAGTCACGTGCTCTACCGCCTGAGCTAATGAACCATATATTAAGTTGTTTTGGCAGGGGTGGCAGGATTTGAACCTACGAATGACGGAATCAAAATCCGTTGCCTTACCGCTTGGCGACACCCCTATTAAATTATTGTGGGGCGGGTGATGGGGATCGAACCCACTACCTCAAGGACCACAATCTTGCGCTCTAACCAAATGAGCTACACCCGCCATGTTGGCGCACCTGAAGGGATTCGAACCCCTGACCCACGGCTTAGAAGGCCGTTGCTCTATCCATCTGAGCTACAGGTGCATATTTTTACCCGAACGTCCCTTTTGCGTGTTGTTTGGAGCGGGTGATGGGAATCGGACCCACGCTGCCAGCTTGGAAGGCTGGAATTCTACCATTGAATTACACCCGCAA
>JAZRGZ010000005.1:0-11227 GCA_045644505.1 Christensenellaceae bacterium
CAGTCACTTAATTTGGGCGTTACCATAGAACAAAATTTTGACACTGGACTTGATACGTCCTTACAAACCTTTTTAAGCGATAAACTTGCTGAAAATATTTCTAAGGGTTACATAATGTTGGTGCGTTTTCAGTCAGCTACTGGCTATAACTGGAAAGTAGGTATAGGTGTAGATAAAATGGGTACTGAGATTACTCATGATGACGTAATAATTTTTGCAGACCCGTTTGATTCGTTCGACCATTATCAAGACGGATATTCTACCATTAGGCTTGGTCAGTTTTTGGTTTGGAGACGTTTTGTTGACGTAAACGGCGCGACAAACCCGTTATTCCTAGACGAAACGGTGGTTATAAATGCAGGGTTAACCCCTAACTTCCAAAAAGAAGATAGAGACAAAACGCAAAAAATAACCGAATATGAGTTACATCATATCTTAAACGCTGACGGCAGTTACGGTGGAACAAGAGACGCTGAAAAATATGGCTCAATAGGTGCAAAGGATGGTAACTGGAACGTCTTATATTCAAATTATTATAAAACCAACGATTTTTATAATATGGGCGACGAAGGTACAAGAATTTTGCTTGAAGAATACGCTATGTTCCAACAAACGATGAGTTCGTCTTGTGGTCCAAGCTCTATGATGTCTATATTAAGACATTACGGTCATGACGTTGACGAGAGCATGGAAGTTACCTTAGTTGAAAGATATGAAGAAATCTCTGGTGAAATTGTTAAGGGTAGAGGTACTACTTATTTATATAATACAGAATTACTAAAAGAATACGGTCTAAAAGCAAACTATATCTATTCTGAGGGACTTAGCGAACCGGCGTTCCCGACTTACGAGTCTTACCGTGATTTTATGAAAGAAAATCTTGAAAAGACAGACCGGTAATGACTTCGATTAGAAATAGGGGCGGACACTGGGTAGTGGTTATCGGTTTTGACGATATGGGTACAGATTATATTTACGACGACGTGTTTATTATAAGCGACTCTAACGACTATTGGGACCACTATCACGACGGTTATAACACGTATCCAGCTACACAATTCTATCGTTTTCACTTTAATAAATCACTTTCAACTTGCTACGGACTAGTGTAACTTGAAGCATCTCCCTCTAACACATTATTGTTGATAGGTATAATCACAGGTGCAGTAGTAGTATTAGGCGGTGGCGCATTTGCAACGTATTTCTTCCTAAAAAAGAAAAAATCTAAAAACTAATAATAAAGTAAATAAAAAACTCTCAATCAAGCGATTGAGAGTTTTTGTTTTATCAATATTTAAAATTTAATTTTTTCTTCGATATAGTTTATAAGGTCTGCTATTGGAATTCTAACTTGTTCCATAGTATCTCTGTCGCGAACGGTTACGCATTTATCTTCAACAGAATCAAAGTCGTACGTTACACAGTATGGTGTACCGATTTCGTCTTCTCTACGATAACGTTTACCGATAGAACCCGTTTCGTCGTAGTCTACGGGGAAGTGTTTGGAAAGTTCGTCGTAGATTTCAGAAGCGCCTTCGCTTAATTTCTTAGATAACGGCAACACCGCTACTTTATAGGGAGCAAGAGCAGGGTGTAAGTGTAAAACCACTCTCACGTCGTTTTCGCCTACCGTTTCTTCGTCGTACGCTTCGCAAAGGAAAGCAAGCGCTACACGGTCTGCGCCAAGCGACGGTTCGATAACGTAAGGAACGAACTTTTCGCCTGTTTCTTGGTCAAAGTAAACCATATCTTTACCACTGTGGTTTTGGTGTTGAGTTAAATCGTAATCAGTTCTATCCGCTATACCCCAAAGTTCGCCCCAACCAAACGGGAATAAGAATTCAAAGTCGGTGGTTGCTTTTGAATAGAAACAAAGTTCTTCGGGGTCGTGGTCGCGAAGTCTTAAATGTTCGGGTTTCATGCCCAAATCAAGTAAGAACTTATGGCAATAATCTTTCCAATATTTAAACCACTCTAAATCAGTACCGGGTTTACAAAAGAATTCAAGTTCCATTTGTTCAAACTCACGTGTTCTAAATATGAAGTTACCGGGAGTGATTTCGTTTCTGAACGATTTACCGATTTGTGCTACACCGAAAGGCAATTTTTTTCTAGATGCGCGTTGAACGTTGTTAAAGTTAACGAAAATACCTTGCGCCGTTTCGGGACGGAGATATACAGTGTTGGTATTGTCTTCGGTAACACCGATAAACGTTTTAAACATTAAGTTAAATTTCTTTATATCGGTAAACTGTTTACCACCGCAATCAGGACAGGCAATACCGTGTTCAGCGATATAATCGCTCATTTTCTTAAAATCCCAACTAGCAGGATTGTCGTTTAAGCCGTTTTCATAAGCATAATCTTCAATTAACTTATCGGCTCTATGACGCGCTTTACATTGTTTGCAGTCCATAAGCGGGTCGCTAAATCCACCTAAATGTCCTGACGCTACCCAAGTTTCGGGGTTCATAATAATAGCGCTGTCAAGACCTACGTTGTATTTACTTTCTTGAACAAATCTTTTCCACCAAGCTTTTTTTACGTTGTTTTTAAATTCAACGCCCAAAGGACCGTAATCCCAAGAGTTTGCAAGTCCGCCGTAAATTTCCGAGCCGGGGAATATAAAACCTCTGCCTTTGCAAAGATTAACGATTTTTTCCATAGTTGCTTTTAATTGTAATTCTTCCATATTTACCCTAACAAAAAAAGATTTTTATTTATTTTATCGTATTATAAAAATTTAGTCAAGTTATAATACGACTTATATCTTGTAAAAACGTAAAACAACTCGTAAAACTTTCAAAATTTACTTTTGATTTTTTAAAAGATATGTTATACTTTTAATATTAATACAACTTTTAAGGTTAATTATGGTAGAAGCAACTAACTTTATAGAACAAATTATCAACGACGAATTAGAAAGCAAAAAAGTGGACGGTGTATACACCAGATTTCCGCCTGAACCTAACGGCTATCTTCACATAGGACACGCAAAATCTTTGTGCATTAACTTTGGTGCAAAAGAAAAGTACAACGGCAAATGTAACCTTTTCTTTGACGACACTAACCCGTCCAAAGAAAAAACTGAATTTGTTGACGCTATTAAAGAAGATATTAAATGGCTAGGTTTTACTTGGGATAAAGAAAACTATGCGTCAGACTATTTTGAAACTATATACAATTTCGCGATAGAGCTTATTAAAAAAGGTAAAGCGTTCGTGTGCGATATGACACCCGAAGAGATTTCTGCTAATCGTGGTAACTTGACCGAACCTGGAAAGATGAGTCCTTATCGCAACAGAACGGTAGAAGAAAACTTAAAACTTTTCACTGAAATGCGCGAAGGTAAATATGCCGACGGTGAAAAATGTTTACGTGCAAAAATTGATATGGCTTCGCCCAATATCAATATGAGAGACCCAGTAATTTACAGAATTTTACGTCAAACTCATCACAGAACGGGTGATAAGTGGTGTATCTATCCTATGTATGACTACGCACATCCTATTTGCGACTATTTACAAGGCGTAACTCACTCACTTTGTACGTTAGAATTTGAAGACCATCGTCCATTATACGACTGGGTGGGTATTGAATTGGGTTTTCAACCAAAACCCCGTCAAATCGAGTTCGCTAGACTTAACGTAACGAATCTCGTTATGAGTAAGAGATACTTAAAGAAACTCGTAGAAGAAGGCAAAGTCGACGGCTGGGACGACCCCAGAATGCCGACGCTCGCTGGTATTCGCCGTCGTGGTGTCCCTGCCGAAGCCTTAAAAGATTTCTGCCAAAGAATAGGCGTAAGTAAAGCAAATTCCGAAGTGCAAATTTCATATCTTGAAGCGTGTATTAGAGAATACTTAAACACTAACGCTGAACGCGCTATGGGTGTACTTAACCCCTTAAAATTAACTATTACAAATTATCCTGAAAATCAAACCGAACAAGTAGATTTCGAGATTAATCCTAACGAAGAAGAAAAGAGAACGAGAAAAATTAAATTTTCTAAACACGTGTATATAGACGCTGATGATTTTTCGTTAAACCCTCCTCCCAAGTATTTTAGATTAAAAAAGGATGGGTACGTAAGACTTAAAAGCGCGTATATCGTTAAGTGCGACGACGTAATCTTAGACGAACAAGGTAACGTTAAGGAAGTATTGTGTTCTTACGTTCCCGAATCTAAGAGTGGGTCGGACACTTCGGGTATTAAGGCGAAAGGCGTTATTCAATGGGTAAATGCTGACGATGCTGTTCCTATGGAAATAAGAAAATACGGCTATCTTTTACTTGACGAAGAATACGCTGGTCAAGACTTCTCAGAACGTATGAACCCCGAAAGTTTATCAGTTTACAACGGTTTAGTTGAACCTTACGTTTTAGACTGTGAGTTCGGTACGCCTTTCCAATTTTTAAGGACGGGTTATTTTAAGACCTTAGACGTAAAAGGCAAAAAAGTTATCAGTGAAATCGTTTCTCTAAAAGATAACTTCAACGTAAAAAAATAGGTGGTAATATGCAAAAAGTAAAATTTGAGTTAAATAACGGTAAATCAATGACCGTAGAATTATATCCTGAACATGCGCCAATCTCAGTAGAAAACTTTTTAGACTTAGTTAAAAACGGTTTCTACGACGGCTTGTGTTTCCATAGGGTAATCCCCGGATTTATGATTCAAGGCGGTGGTTTTATCGCAGAAAACGGAGGTTTAAAAGATAAAAAAGCTCCTAGAACCATTAAAGGCGAGTTTGCTATGAACGGTGTTAAAAATAATCTTCATCACGGACCGGGCGTTTTATCAATGGCTAGAACAATGTTTCCTGACTCTGCGTCATCGCAGTTCTTTATCTGTGTAGACGACGTACCGCACCTAGACGCTCAATACGCAGGTTTTGGTAAGGTGGTAGACGAGGAAAGCCTTAAAACTGCAATCGAAATATCTACCGTACCCACCAAAAGTTGGGGTTATTACGACGATATCCCTGTCGACCCTATTATAATCGAAAAAGCAACGGTAATTGAAGAATAAAACGAGCAAGTACGAATATCGTACTTGCTCGTTTTATTTTAAAACACTTCTCTTATTGCTAAAATTTCACCGTTTTTACCGTCTACAAGTAAAGCTTTTAAATTAGAGTTTTGGTTTTTTAACCCCACGTACCAGTAAGGACAGTCGTTTTTAACTATAACTCTGACTATAACAGACGCTGTAAAATTACCATTATCGTCAAAATAAGAGTTGATTAAATCAGGTTGATTAACCTGTAAATGTTTCAGCGCCGTCTTGTAATCAAGAGTGTTTTCGGGAAGCGTCGATTTTAAGGTAACAACCGTACTATCCGACGCACTTATAATTGTAACGTCAAACTCTTTTTGATTAAATTCGGGTATATCAAAACAGGTGGAAAGTCCCGACGTTACGGGATTATAACTAAACGCTTGTTTAATTGTAACGCCGTTATGCGTAATTTTTGCTGAATATGACACGTTTTGGTCGTATTTACCTATAAGTTTTAAGGTTAACGCATTTTGATTATCTTCTCTAAAACCGTAACCCGCTTTTAAATGGAAGTTGTCAGTTTGACCTTCAAATACGTCTTCTCGTAGTTCGGTTACGTAGTTAGATAAGTCGAATTCCTCTTTACAACCGAAACTAAACAAGGGAAAAACAAAACAAAGCAATAATGATAGAAATTTAATAACTCTTTTTTTCATATTAAATACTTATGAAGTTTATTTTCAAATAATACTTAAAAATACCCAAAAAATTATATATAGCCTTGATTTTTGGTCGGGTTTTTGGTAAAATAAAAAGTAAATTGTAATCTAAGGTATCGTTATGAAAAAACTTGTTATTAAAACTGCATCAATTACTCTTGCAGTTATAATAGGCATAATAGCTTTAACGTTTGGCACGTTATGTTTGTTTGCGCCTAAATCGGTTGCCAAACTTTTTGATGGTGCGGGCGGATATTCGGCGTCGGTTTTCTTTTACGAAAAGCAATATAATAAAACTAAAAATCAAGACGATTTGTACGTTTTAGTGTTAAAGCTTGACGAACAAGAAGATGCTTTAAAAACTCGTCAGTATTTAACCGAATTTTTGAAAATAGACGGTATAAAAGAATATTGTAAAAACCTTGATACCATCGGTAATAAAATGACTACTTACGAATACCTTTCAGGCAAATGTGCTTGTGCAATTTATTTGGATACGGGTATAGGCGATACAATAAGATTTTTAGAGCAAAGTGTTAAAGACGGTTACGGCGATTATAACGCGTATTCTATTGTAATCAGCGAATTTTCTAGCGTACTAACAAAAGAAGAATTAAACGCTTTAAAGCAAAGTATTCAAGACCAAAACGTAAATAACGACTACACTAAACGAGATATTAATTTAATAAATCAATTACTAAATTAACTATAAACGAGCGTCTTCAATAACGAAGACGCTGATTTAAGTTTTTTAAAGACGAATAATGAGCGAAAAAAGAAAACACAGAATTTTATATAACCCTACTTTCGGCGGGTTTATTTTCACAGTAATGATATGCGCATACGTCGTAATATCTTTCGTTGGGCATTTAGTTTTAGAGCGTGTTGGAATAACTGACGGGGTGGTTTATTACGTTATAAACGCTATGTTTTCTATTCTTGCAATGTTTACTGTAACAAAAGTGGTTGAAATAAAAAGACAAGAAAAGCGCCATTTTTTACACCATTTTGAAAAATGCAATCCAAAGTACCTTTTGTTTGCTATTATTTTTGCAGTCGGAATGTTTTTAGGTTTAGGCTTTGCAAACTCCTTAATAGCAAGTATATTTAAAGACGTTAGCGAACACGCTTCGGGAAATACTCTACCGCTTAACAGTTTTATAAACTATTTAATTTTCACAGTTTTTTACGCGATTATTCCCGCCATTGAAGAAGAAGTGTTTTTTAGGGGACTCTTATACGAAAACTTAGAACACTCCAACAAGGTCGGCACAGTACTTTCCTTGGCGTTTGTATTCTCGGTGTACCACAGTTCTATACACCAAACGCTTTACCAGTTCGTTTACGGTTTAGGACTTTCCGTTTTAGTAATAAAATCGGGTAGTATAATTCCTACAATGATAGCACATTTTTTAAACAACTTTGCGGTGTTAACGATAGAATATTTTAAAATACCGCTAGACTTGTTTAATCCTATCGTAATTGTTATAGGCGTGATATTGCTTGTAGTTTTCGTGTTGTTAATCGTATTTGATAAATATCACGCCCCCTTGCACCCCCTAGAAGAAGGTCAAAAACCCAAAGAAAAACTTTATGAGTTCTTTTTCCCTTACGGCATTTTTGGCGTAGCGATTTGCATTTTAATGATAGCGTTAGGAGCGGTGGTGCAATGATAAAAGTAAACGTCGTTGCAGTCGGTAAAGTTAAGGAAAGTTATTTTTTAAACGGTATTAACGAGTATAAGAAAAGGCTTTCTAAGTATTGCGATTTTACCATTACAGAATTAAAAGAAGAAAATTTCGATAAGGTAGACGATAACCTTATTAATATTATAAAAAAACGCGAAGCTGAACGAATTTTACCTAATCTTAAAGGCTACGTTATAGCTACCGATATAAACGGCAAAAAATCGTCAAGCACAGAACTTGCTTCTCTACTTAAAACAAAAGGGGACGAAATTGGAGTAATTACTTTTGTAGTAGGTGGGTCGTACGGCTTAGACCAAAGCGTAAAAGATAAAGCCGATTATAAAATATCCTTTTCGGATATGACGTTTCCGCATACGCTATTTAGACTAATGCTTACAGAACAAATTTATCGCGGTTTTTCAATAATTAGCGGTAGCAATTATCATAAATAAATTCATACTTAGTGAGTATGGATTTATTTTATAAATTGGACAGTTTTTATAAGACAAGCAATTTGCCAAAAGGTTTTTATGGATATAGTGTTTTAAAAAGACCATTATACTATTTTAAGGTTTATAAAACTGAGTATCCAAAAATCATTGTAACCTACTGTATTCACGCTAGGGAACATATAACAACAAAGCTTGCACTAAAACAAATAAAAGATTACGCTAAACAGGGTAAAGTTGGAACGGTTTATTTTTTGCCTATGCTAAATCCTGACGGCGTTAAAATTGCTCTAACCGAAAAACCTTTATATAAGGCGAACGCAAACGGTGTAGATTTAAACGTAAACTTCGACGCAAGATGGGGTACGGGCGAGAAAAATGTTTTTCAAAAAGGTGACGAAAATTTTATCGGCGAAAAACCTTTTTCCGAACCTGAAACAGCGTTTTTACTTGATTTTACACTTAAAGTTAAACCTGATATAACTTTAAGTTATCATTGTAAAGGCGAAGAAATCTACTACGAGTTCTTTCAACCCGAAAAAGACAGAATTAGGGATTTTGAGATTGCAAAATCAATTTCTAACGTTACGGGTTACCAAATCAAAAGCACGCCTAATTCTGCCGGCGGATATAAGGATTGGTGCATTGAAAAACTTAGAATTCCAGCTATAACTATAGAGGTCGGTAACGATAATCTATCTCATCCTTTAACAGATAAACATTTAGCAGACGTATACAAAAAAAATAAAACTGTTATAAAAACGGTTACGGAGCATTCAGTATGGAAGAAAAATTTATGCATTTAGCGATAGAGCAAGCAAGAAAAGCGCAAAAAAAAGACGAAGTGCCGATAGGAGCAATTATTGTTAAAGACGGTAAAATTATTACAAAGGCATATAACTTAATGGAAAGAAATCAATCGGCTACTGCTCACGCTGAAATTTTGGCAATAAATAAAGCGTGTAAAAAACTTAAAAGTTGGCGTCTTTTAGATTGTGAGTTATACGTAACCTTAGAGCCGTGTGCTATGTGTGCGGGCGCGATTGCTAATGCCAGAATAAAAAAAGTGTTTTTCGGCGCTTACGAACCTAAAAGCGGCTGTGCTGAAAGCAAATATAAAGTATTGTCTGATAGCGGACTTAACCATAGCGTAGAATATCAAGGAGGTGTTATGGAAGAGGCGTGCGCAAAACTATTAAAAGACTACTTTAAGAAAAAAAGAGAGAAAAGCAATTAAACGGCAGTTACCTGCCGTTTTTTAATTTAAACTTTAACCTTTTCTTGCAATAAATTTTAATATATGATATACTTTATATGTATGGGAAAAAACACAAAAATAAAAAATTTGAGAAACACAAAAAAACTTGTAAGTTTTGTTGAACTGATTTTTTATATCGGTGTTTTTTTGATGCCTTTTGATAATTTGGTTTTTGCACCGTCGGCTGGTTGGGCGGCAATAGCACCATTTGCATTTTTTTTGTACGTATTTCTTAATCTTAGATATTTACGGATAAAACCGCTACACTTAGTGTGGGCTATATTCATTATTATTTTGTCAAGTTTTTGCTATGTATTTTATAATCCTGCCATTTCGGCGGTTATCGATACGGCGTCTACGATATTTCTGGGGTTGTCTTTTTATTTCTCACTATATATTCACTTCATAGTAAAAGAAAACAATCCAAAACTCTTCTTAAAGATTTTAGTTCTTGCGTATTTTATTTCGTTTTTGTATGGACTCGCATATTTAACGGGTATCGATGCAATAGAAAATTTGATGAAAGCAATTGAGAAAAGACATTCTGGTAGGTTACAATATACTTTTACGGAGCCATCTTTTACCTCAATGCACCTATTTGGAGTAATTTTGCCATGTATAATTATTTTTAAGCAAAGGGAAACAGAAGTTTTTGCTTTAAAGATTTTACTGGCGTTATTTGTGTTGGTAACTTGCATATTTGGTTCAAGTACTAGGTTTATTTTAGATACAGCGATAGTTGTTTGCATTTATTTTGCTTGCAGATTTTTTCGTTCTGGCATAAACCTCAAAAAGATTGCCATAATCGTAATTGGTGTTGTCGGAATTATACTTGCTTTTAAAATCGTTAAAAATAATCCGAGGCTTTCTAAGGTGTTAGAAAAGGGAATATACGCAGACGATTCTCTCGCCGCAAGATGGTTTAGAATTAATGCAATAATTAAGGGTATGATTGAAAGACCTCTATCGTTTTTTAGCGGTTTTGGGTTGGGGAATGCTTCAATTCCGTTCAATATTGGATACGATGCAGCATTTTTAGAGTACAAGAGTGAATACTTAGTAGAAATACAGTCCATTAAAGGAACAAGGGGAACTTCGTTCTTCTGTGGTCATATTAGAGTAATTTCAGAAGTTGGTTTGGTTTTATACTTAGCTTTAATAATTGCCTTATTTAGAACAAAAAATAAGAAATTCCGTAACTGGTTTTTTATTCTATTGACTTTTTATTTATACGTTCAATTTGACTCTTACGCATTTTATACTATATGGTTATTTGTTTTTAATAAAACATACAAGTGCGGTGAATTTAATTTAAATTTTTCTACGAACAAAAAACACGTGAAGAAGTAGGTGAATACAACATGAGAGTCAGTGTAATAATGTCTGTTTATAACAGAGAAAACTATATACAATCTTCTTTGGAAAGCATTCTAAATCAAACATTTAAAGATTTTGAAATAATTATTATAGACGACTGTTCGACAGATAGAACAACGGAAATTATTAAGAGTTATTCTGACCAAAGAATAAAGCTTGTTAAGAATGCGGAAAATAGAGGAATAACCTATAATCTTAACAGAGCTATTGAATTAGCGCAAGGCGAATATATTGCCAGGATGGACGACGACGATATATGCTTTCCTTATAGACTAGAAAGTCAAGTTAAATATTTGGATAAACATAAAAAAACTGATTTAGTTTGTTCACAAGCTTTGTTTTTCGGTGATAAAAAAGGACCTACTTCGCTTTTAATAAACAATAGCAATTATATAAGAAATTATTTATGCTATCGCAATATTATTGTTCACCCCAGTGTAATGTTTAGAAAATCGAGTGATATTCACTATGATGAAAAATATATTAAAGCTCAGGATTCTGAGGCTTGGTTTAGGGAGTTTGTAATAAACGGTAAAAAAGTTGGTTATATATCACAGCCGTTGCTAAATTATCGTCATCATTCAGGACAGACCAACGTTATAGTTCAAAATGCTAACGGGCTTAGAATAATTGAAAGAAACTATAATTTCTTATTTAAGGAAAGAAATCAAGAAGTTTTTGATACACATTGCAGATTGTTGTATTTTTTAAACGATAGACAGCCCACAGATTCC
>JAZRGZ010000006.1:0-5638 GCA_045644505.1 Christensenellaceae bacterium
TTCCTTTATCAAGCATAAACATTCCGAGAATTGATAATGCAAGAACGAGAAGAACGGTAATACCCCTTGCCGTTCTCGACCTAAAAATTTGCACCAGTTTTCTGTAAACGGGTGAAGGTGCTTTTTTATTAGCCATAAAATTCACTCCTTATAAATTCTTGTTTTTTTTAAAAATATTTATAACATAAACGCTAGTGGATGTCAATACGGTTTTTAAATTTTATGACGAAAACATGCAAAAATATCGCGATTTTTACAAAAAAACACGCAGGTTTCAATAAAAACCTGCGTAACTTTTAGTTGTAAAATTAATCGTTACAGAAAAAATCTGTCGACTTAGTAGCGTTAGGTTTTCTACCCACGTCTGTGTTGTCGTCTCTTCTGTTTCTTAGTTCTGGAATAGGCGAGGGTGCTACCTGATAGCGATAATCTATACCGCGTCTGGAAATGAATTGTTCGATAACACAGTGCGACGGAACTATTCGCACGTTAGGATTAATAATGTTTTGGTAACGGAAAAAGTCTGCGTCTTGCGGTAAATCTCTAACTCGAACAAATTCTTCTTTATCGTTAGTAAACTGCACGGTATCGTTTAATATTTTACGAACGTAGTCGATATTTTCATGTAGGCAAATGGGAGCAGGAAACTCTCCGTCAACAATTACTTCTTGCCAGTCTTTCCCCGTGTATTTTTTAAGAAGGTCGACCGCCCTATGTAAATGTGTTATTTCAAATGATAAGTTTTCTTCCCACAAATTCTTTATATACGGGTCGGTCTCCGTCATATAACACGACCAGTACAAATAACACTCACAGTATTCGTGCCACAACAACATCTCGAACCAGTCAGCATCAGAATCCATCAACGACTCGTATTGAGTAACGTGTTCTTCTTCAACTAGCGCAATTTCTTGGTAAAGCCTACGACCTATGTCGCTCTTAGCAAAATTTGTTACGTTCATATAATAGTTCATCGTTTGTTGTTCAGCACCAGTTATAATCATCGTTGCAAGAACGGTGGAAACGTCCGAATCTTTGGCGTTTATACTGCGTTTAACGTTGTCAAGCGGGCATCTATGATGTGAAATAGTCGGGCGACCGGGCATAATTTCGGTGTATCTTCCAACTAGATATTCAGCGTATATACCCTGTTCCATTTCTAATAAATTTGCGTATCTATATAAATGGTCGAAGTCTTCTAAAAGCGCAAAATCTAAGGAATTTTTAACGTAACAGTCCACCTCACGCTTAGCAAGTTCAGCGGTTAAATCAACGGCTAATTGTTCATAGCTGATAGTATGTTCTAAAATACTTTCATCTATGGGTTTAAGTAAAGAAATTTTTAATTGCTGTTGTTTCTCGACGTTTCTGGTCATTGCAAGATTACGCCTTAAATCGTTGTCTTTAACGTGACGCGCAAACTGATGCGAAAACCAGTTAGCCTCAAACTCCGTACCGTTCATTAAGATAATACGACATTTGGTATACGGGTCTACTTCCCGTTTGTTGTAAGGCTTTGGATACAACTGTTGCCAATTTTGAAAAGATTTTTCTAATGAGCGCGGTTTTTCTAAAAACGGATTCATAACCGTCCCCCTTTTTTATTTTTCCTTTCTCACTGTATGAAAAAAAGAAAAGTTTTGTGAAAAACATCGCTATTTGCAAAGAATACGGCCTGCGAAAAATCGCAGGGCGTCAGTTAGTAATCTAAGTGTATTTGTTTTTTAGTTAGCCAAAGACGGACGTAAAACCGTAAGTAAAACGTTTCTATTTTTAGAGTAGGGCAACTGTAAAACGTCAAACGTATCTACATTTTCAATTTGAGTAGAAGTTAAATCTACTAAGTTATCGCCGTCAAAAATATACATTTTATCGGTGGGCTGACCGCTTACGAGAGTATCAAAATCTCTTAAAACTACAACGTCGCCAGTCATCAAGTAATGCGGAAGAATTATGCGAGGTCTTTCTCCGTCATACAATCCAGTAGAAGTAACGATATTGCCTGCATACAACGAGGGCGCTATCATTTTATAATATCTACCGTTTGAGTTAAGCGCGTCTTGTGATACAACCGCATTGAAAACGTCGGTAACAGTACCTTCAAATGCAACCGCGTTAAGACCTGCGTAAATATTGTTAACAGCGTCAACACCGCGTAGAGCAGTAGTTTTTACAGTAGTGACATTTGTTTTTATAGTTTGCATTTGAGTTGCATTTAAGGTGTTTCCGATATAAACCTTTTGGCAAGTGAATTTAACTCCGCATATTAAAGCCGTGTCAGAGTAAATGCTTTTTCCTATTAACGTAACGTCGTTGTTTACTTTTACAGTATAACTAACTTCTGCCGTGCCGTTAGCAGGAACTTCCACGTTCCAACTAAGATTTCCGTTGTCGTTAGCGCCATTATTAGTAGCTGATACAAAAGTAGTATTAGTAGGTACTGTATCGGTTACACTTAAAGTCTTTGCTTTATCGTTAGCATTTTTAATACTGAACGAATAAGTAATTTCTTCACCTAAACCTACCGTACCACCATAAGGAACAGAACAAAGCTTTTCTGCGGTAATGCCGTAAAGATTATTAATACGGTTTACGCTATTTTCGGGTAAAGGTTGGTCGTATTTATCGTACATGTTAAAGGGTCTAATAATACCAAACCAAACTTTTTTACCGTTAAACACGTAACGTCTATCATTGTTTTCGTCAAACAATTCTGAAACCGACATCGTTTGAATTGTTCCGATATCTTCGTAGTTTTCCCAACTGTCGCCTGTGCTATGAATAATATCGTGTCCTTTGGGCAATCCTTCGTCGTCGCCAACGTAAAGCATTACGTGTCCGCCACCAGAACTTCTATAAACTACTAAATCGCCTTTTTGAAGAGTTTTAAGGTATTTTTTTTCTAAGTCTTTCTTATCTTTATCCGTTTCTTCACCCGTTAGTTTATGAGAAAATGCCTTAACTTCGCTTCTTGATTCCATTAATGCTTTGGTGCTTGTATAACCAGTATCATAATCAAGCGCCGACATATAAACGCCCCAAGCAAAAGAAGAACAGTCTAAAAAGTCTGCGTTTTGTTGGGTATATTCTTCGGGTTGTTTTTTAGCCAAGTTACGGCGTTCCTCGTTGGTTCCCGGCAAATCTTGCATATCGTATTGAATAGCCACTCCGCGCTGTAAATACGCTTTTGCCGTGTGAATAAGAGCCTCCACTTCCTTGTTTTCATATTTACTGCAACCACCGAAGGTAAATAAACTGCTCGTCATAAGTATCCCTGTTAAAGCTAAAACTAAAATTTTCTTTAATTTTTTCATATAATACTCCGTTTGTATACTTTTTTAAATTATACAGTACTGAAAAAATAAAGTCAAGTAAATTTATCTTAAATAAGATTATATTTTGCAATTAAATTTCTTGACATTATACTGTCAAAAATGTATAATAACTAACGTTTTTACTATATAAGGATAAATAGGTACTACGTAATGGAAACTGTCTTAAATTTTATTTACAGCAACATTTTAAGCATATTAATGATGGTAATGCTTATTGCCATCGGCGTGTTTTTAACGGTAAAAACCAGTGCGCTTCAATTCCGTAAATTCGGATACGCAACCAAAAACACAATAGGCAGTTTATTTAATAAAAGCCAACACGTGAAAGAAAAAGGTAGCGTAAGTCCTTTCCAAGCAGTTACGACTGCGCTGGCAGGCACGATAGGTACGGGAAGCATTGCAGGTCTTGCAACTGCGCTCGTTGCAGGTGGTCCCGGCGCTGTTTTCTGGATGTGGGTAAGCGCTCTTTTAGGTATGGTTACAAAATATTCTGAAATCTTGCTTTCCATTAAATACCGTGAAAAGAACGAAGAAGGTGCTTGGGTTGGCGGGCCTATGTATTATATACAAAAGGGACTTAAATGCAGGTGGCTAGCAATACTTTTTGCAATATTTGCAATGATTGCTTGTATAGGAACTGGAAACGCTACTCAGTCAAACGCTATTTCTGGCGTTATGTACTCTACACTTTCTATACCTACTTGGATTACGGGGTTAGTGATAACGGTTTTAGTAGCGTTAGTCGTTTTAGGTGGCATTAAACGAATAGCCTCTGTAAACGAGAAAGTAGTTCCTGCGATGGCAATATTTTTCTTCGCTTGCGCTTTGATAGTTTTAGGAATAAATTACGACAAAATCCCCTATGCGTTTTCGCTTATATTCAAAGAAGCGTTCAACTTTAAGTCTGCATTAGGTGGCGTGGCAGGTTACGGCGTACTATCTGCTATGCGTTACGGTGTAGGCAGAGGCGTCTTTACTAACGAAGCAGGTTTAGGTAGCGCTCCTATCGCTCACTCTGCAAGTAGTACAACAGACCCCGTTAAACAAGGTTTATGGGGTATGTTTGAAGTTTTCGTAACTACGATAATAATTTGCACTATGACTGCTCTCGTAATATTAACTTCTGACGTTTACAGCGCTATTTATTTAGCAAAAGACTTATCTCCCGTTCTTAACGGTGCGGCGTTAAGCAGTGAAGCGTTCAACGAAGCAATTCCACAAGTCGGACAATTTGGTGTAGCCATAGCAACCATATTCTTCTCGCTATCCACTATCCTAGGCTGGGCTTACTACGGTGAAGTTTGCGTGGGTTATATATTCAATTCACATAGAAAAATAGCTATAATTATTTACAGAATTATCTACGTTGCTTTTGTCTTCATAGGTGCAATCGCAAATATCGGTATCGTATGGCTTATTGCAGATTGCTTTAACGTTTTGATGGCGCTTCCTAACCTGATAGCGTTGTTGGTTTTATCTAAACAAGTTAAAGCTCTTACCAAACAACATTTTGATAAAAAGAACGCGTTAAACAACCAACCTATTAATAATCAAATCTAATCGTTACAAAATCTTAAAAAGCACCCAATCGGGTGCTTTTTTTAACTGACAATTCCGTATCCGCTAGTTACGGGGTCTAAAAATAAAGGTATCTTCGGCGGATAAAAAGAAAATATTATAAACAACGCTAAAATAACCAGCAACACCGATATACAAACCCATTTTAAGATAACGTTACAGTAAATTTTATTAATTAAAACCAATTCAACTAAATATTCAATAAAAATGGAAATGAAAAATATCGCTATGTTTGATATTGCCGAAAGTTCACCAAAGGTACCGCTTAAAGTATAAAACAAAACGGGTATAGATAAAGTCCCAAGTAATATTCCTATCAGTTTAACGACCCAAAAACACCCATAATCTTTTTTTGCAAAGAAACTCTGTATAATCGAAAATATAAACGACGGTATGAATACAAGTTTCATATGCTCCCAAGTAGATTCGTTTACCGCAGAAACAGTTGCTAAAAATTTTACTCCTGTCCACTGATACAAAAAGTGTAATAAAGTTCCTAAAACGGCGGTGAAAGTTACGCCACCTATTTGCCAAATTAATAGATTTTTTTTCATATAAACACCTTAATATACTATTATTCAAACAATATAATGAGTATTACATAAAAAAAAGGCGAACCAAGATTCTCTGTCCACACGTCCCATCAACCATAACAAAAAAAGAGTGCAAAACGCACTCTTTTTTTGTTATGGCGGAGAGAAGAGGATTCGAACCTCCGATACGTT
>JAZRGZ010000007.1:0-12481 GCA_045644505.1 Christensenellaceae bacterium
AAGTGGGGAATACCCGTTGACTTTGACGATAAACACGTGGTGTACGTTTGGTTAGATGCGTTGACTAACTATATTACGGGTATCGGTTACAATGAAGTCGGATCGTAGCCATGTCGTTCTGTGAGCCAAGGAGTTGATAATATGCCTTGTCTTCCTAAGACCGCTTGGCCTCCGACTTTTTTAAGTGGGGAATACCCGTTGACTTTGACGATAAACACGTGGTGTACGTTTGGTTAGATGCGTTGACTAACTATATTACGGGTATCGGTTACAATGCTGACGGTAATAATAGCGAACTTTACAACAAACTATGGCCTGCAAACGTCCATATAATCGGTAAAGATATAATACGCTTCCATACAATTTACTGGCCGATTTTCTTGATGGCGTTAGATATTCCGCTACCTGAAAAAGTATACGGTCACGGCTGGCTTTTACAAGAAGGCGGAAAAATGAGTAAGTCTAAGGGCAACGTAATGTATGCTGACGATTTGGTGGAATTTTTCGGTAAAGATGCAGTAAGATACTACGTTTTAACTGCTATGCCACAAGACAACGACGGTCTTATTTGTTGGGAATCTGTGATAGAAACCATTAACAGCGACCTTGCTAACGTTTACGGTAATTTGGTCAGCCGTACGATTGCTATGAGCAATAAATATTTCGAGGGCGAAGTTGTAAACGCTAGGGTAACGGAAGCAGTTGACGAAGAATTAAAATCAGTAGTGATAAACGCGAGAGATAAAGTTAAAGCAAAAATGGATGAATTTAAAATAAGCGACGCTTTAACCGAAATTCTTAACGTTTTCCGTCGTGCAAACAAGTATATCGACGAAACAATGCCTTGGACTCTTGCAAGAGAACCTGAAAAAACCGATAGGCTTAAAACAGTACTATATAACTTAGTAGAAAGTATAGTAATTGGAACTTCGCTACTTGCACCTTTTATGCCTGATACTTGTTTAAAGGTAAGCCAAATGTTAGGCGAAAATTTAAGACCGTTTGACGACGTTAATAAATTCGGATTAATAGAAAAATCAACGGTAACAAAAACACCGGAAATTTTA
Source organism: Christensenellaceae bacterium (assembly GCA_045644505.1). Lineage (GTDB taxonomy): Bacteria > Bacillota > Clostridia > Christensenellales > Borkfalkiaceae > UBA1259. The sequence continues at coordinate 1,068 of JAZRGZ010000007.1, forward strand.
TTCCAAAGATTAGACTCGGCAAAAGTTATGGAAAAGGTTAATAAAATGATAGAAGAAAGAAAAGAAAAAGTTGAAGAAGTAAAAATGGAAGAGAAAGTGGAAAAACCTTCTAAACCTTTAATAGAATTTGATGATTTTAGTAAAATCGAACTTAAAATTGCACAAGTAATCGCTTGCGAAAAGGTAGAAAAGAGTAAGAAACTTTTAAAACTCACCGTAAAGCTCGGTGACGAAACAAGAACGGTAGTAAGCGGTATTGCTAACGCATACACCCCCGAATATTTAGTTGGTAAAAAACTTATGATGGTAACAAACTTAAAGCCAGCCAAATTATGTGGTATCGTATCCGAAGGTATGATTTGTTGCGCTGAAAACGAAAAAGGCGAACTTGCTTTCTTAACGCCTGAAAAAGACATTGAAGACGGCAGTCAGGTATATTAATGTACGTCGACACCCATTGTCATTTAGACGACCCTAGATTTAACGTAGACGAAGAAATAAAAAACTATCTTAGAGTAGGTGTGACAAAAGTAATAAACGTCGCTTGCAACTTGCAGTCGTCTTTAATAGGAAAAGAACTGTCAAGTAAGTATGAAAGCGTATATTTTGGCGCAGGATTTCATCCTAGCGATGCTAATGACTACGACCAGAAAGCCGAAGACCAAATTATAAAACTTCTGTCAGACCAAAAGTGCGTCGCGGTTGGAGAAATAGGTTTGGATTATCACTGGCAACCTTTTGATAAAGAAGTACAACAAAAAGTTTTTTTACGCCAGTTAGAACTTGCAAAAGAGTTTAAACTGCCCGTGTCTGTTCATAGCAGAGACGCTACCGAAGATATGCAAAATATCTTAAAAGAAAACAAGTCAAAACTTGCTTATGGTGGAGTTATGCATTGTTTTTCTGGAAGTATAGAAACGGCAAAAGAATTATTAGACCTAGGTTTTTATTTAGGATTTGGCGGTACCGTTACATTTAAAAACGCAAAGAAAACCGTTGAAGTTGCAAGATATTGTCCAAACGACAGAATTTTAACCGAAACAGACTGCCCGTATCTTTCACCAGAGCCTTATAGGGGGCAAACCAACAGTCCGGAGCGTATTCCGATAATCACGTCGTTTATTTCAAACTTAAAAAACTTGGATAACGTACAGTTTGCTAACGTAATTATGGAAAACGCAAAAAGATTATTTAAGTTTTAAAACAAAACAAAGCCATTATAAAAAACGGCTTTGTTTTGAATTTTTAATCATTTGTGAATGATTTTGTAAGGGGTAACCCTTACGTTATTATAATGAGTAGAAATAAAAAATATATACTCGAATTTTTTTGGTAATTTATGGAAAAATCTTTAAATTCAATTTTAAAAACCTATGGTTTTAATTTTAAGAAAGCGTACGGTCAAAACTTTTTAACAGATACGGCGTTACTTAACGATATAGTTGTAAATGCAGGTGTTACAAAAGACGACGTGGTTTTAGAAATCGGTTGTGGTGCGGGCGCTTTAACAAAAGTGCTTTCTAAAAACGCCAAAAAAGTAATAGGTTACGAAATTGACCAAAAACTGAAACCAGTATTAAACGACGTTTTATCTGATTGCGACAACGTTGAAATACTTTTTAACGACGTATTAAAAGAAAAAATGTCCGATTTAGAAAAAAAACTTAATTCAGATTATATGGTGGTTGCAAATCTTCCTTACTATATAACTACGCCGATAATTATGAATTTTTTAGAGAACGGAAAGCGTGTTAGGTCAATGTCTATTATGGTACAAAAAGAAGTTGCCGAAAGACTTACAGCGCGTGCTGGCGATAGCGAATACGGGGCAATAACGGTAGGCATAAATCTTCGTGGGAGCGCTAAAATTATAGCCGATGTACCAAGAACTATGTTTACGCCCGTGCCTAACGTCGATTCAGCAGTTGTAAAAATTGATATAGAAAAAGATAAATTTTCTGGCGTCGACTTTAAAAAAGTAAGAGAGGTCGTTAGAATTGCTTTTTCCAGCAGAAGAAAAATGCTTGTAAACAATCTTATGAACGGTTATAAACTTTCGAGAGCAAAAGTAGAAGAAGTGCTAAAATTAGCAGATATTTCTTTAACAGTAAGGGGCGAAGAATTATCGGCAGAAGATTACGTTAGACTTTCTAAGGTGATAAATTTATGAAAAAGAAATTAGTTTTAGCAAGCGGAAACGCGGGTAAAATTCGTGAAATTCAAGTAATGTTTCCTGAATTCGACGTTGTGGGGTATAAAACCTTAGGCTTTGATTTTGAAATAGAAGAAAACGGCTCGACTTTTTACGAAAACTCTCTAATTAAAGCCAAAACCATTTCGGATATAATAAAACTACCGGTAATTGCCGACGATAGCGGACTTTGTGTTGACGCGCTAGACGGCGCTCCGGGAATTTACAGCGCGAGATACGCTGGCGACGGCAACGACGAACATAATAACCAGCTGTTACTAAAAAACCTTGAAGATAAGAAAAACCGCAACGCTAGTTTTGTGTGCTGTATGGTTTATTACGATAACGGTAAGATATTATCTGCTAACGGTAAAACCGACGGGAAAATCTTGTTTGAAAAACAAGGGGAAAACGGTTTTGGATACGACCCGTTGTTTTACAGTTACGATATCGATAAATGTTTTGGTTTGGCATCGTCCGAAGAAAAAAACAAGGTAAGTCATAGGTTTAGGGCAGTTTCTGAGCTTAAACGCTTGATGAAAAAAGAAGGTCTTTTATGAATACGATAGAAAATCTTGAAAATCTTATCGGCAACACACCGCTTTATCGCGCAAAAAAAATAGAAGAAAAGTTTAACTTAAAAGCAAACCTTTTTCTTAAACTTGAATGCTTTAATCCCGCAGGTAGTATTAAAGACCGCGCAAGTCTTTATATGATAAAAGATGCCGAAAAGAAAGGATTAATAAGTAAAGGTGCTACGATAATCGAACCCACTTCGGGTAATACTGGTATAGGAATTTGTATGCTTTCAGCATATTATGGTTATAATGCAGTTATAGTTATGCCTGACACAATGAGTGTTGAAAGGGTAAAACTTATGTCGTCTTACGGTGCAAAAGTCGTACTTACAGATGGTGCGCTCGGCATGAAAGGGGCAATTGAAAAAGCACGGGAAATTAATGAAAAAACACCTAACAGTATAATATTAGGTCAGTTTGAAAACTCTGCTAATTGTATTTCTCATTATCAAACGACTGCAAAAGAAATTTACCAAGACTTAGATGGTAAAGTTGACGTTTTGGTCGCAGGAATAGGTACTGGCGGTACTATAAGCGGATGTGGTAGATATCTAAAAGAAAAAAAAGCTGATATAAAAATATTCGGAGTAGAACCGTCTAGTTCACCTCTAATTACCCAAAACGTGTCGGGTGTGCATAAAATTCAGGGAATAGGCGCTAACTTTGTCCCTAAAATTTTAGATAAAACAGTTATAGACGACGTGTTTAGAGTTACCGACGAAGACGCTTATGAGTTTACCAAACTGCTTGCTAAAACAGAAGGTTTGCTGTGCGGTATTTCATCGGGTGCCAACTTAAAAGTTGCCGTAGATATTGCAAAATTACAAAATTTTGAAAATAAATCGATAGTTGCTATAATGCCAGATAGGGGTGAAAGATATCTTTCGGTGGAAAATTTATTTTAAGAAACTGTTTAGGTGATAGAGGTGAGAAAGTGAAGATAACCTATAAATATATGCTAAACGGAAAAGAAAAGCAAAGGACTTACACTTATATACCATTTAGGTATATACTTGCGTTTTTTATAACTATGTTAGAAGTTTTTGCTATTATTGGTATAGTTATAGGAATGTGTCTTTACGTGCCTTACTTTTATATTTTGGCATACCTAACGGAAATAGGTTGCGTACTTAAAATTATATCGTCAGATAATAATCCCGATTATAAAGTTCCGTGGTTATTAGTTGTTCTTATATTGCCCGTGATAGGGTTTATGTTATACTTTATTTTCTCGTCGAGAACGTTAAAGAAAAAGTACGTAAAAAAGATGCAATCCTTAAAAGAATACGATTTTGTTAAGGATGACGTAGACCTTATGAAACGAATTAACGCCGAAGACGATAACGCTTATCGACAAGCAAAAATGGTTACGAATATTTCGGGGTGTCATCTGTACGATAATACGTCGGTTAAGTATTTTTCTAGTGGTGAAGAATATTTTGATAATTTACTATTAGACCTAAAAAAAGCAGAGAAGTTTATATTTTTAGACTATTTCATAATAGAAGAAGGCAAATTTTTTGACGGCATTTTGGAAATCTTAAATGAAAAGTCAAAAAGTGGCGTAGAAATTAAAATGGTGTACGACGATATCGGTTGTATGAAAACCTTGCCGGCAAATTTCAAAAAACGTATGAGTATATACGGGATTCATGCTATACCATTTTCAAGATTAAAAGGTGGTGCAGATAGTGAGTTTAATAATCGCAATCACCGTAAGATTACCGTAATTGACGGTAAAATAGGTTATACGGGTGGAATAAATATTGCCGACGAATATATTAACCACGTAAAACGTTTCGGGCATTGGAAAGATTCGGGCATAAGATTGGAAGGGCAAGCCGTATGGGAAATGACAAAATTGTTCGTGTTTGACTATGGTATAAACGTTAAAAAAAGTCTTGTATTTGACAACGAGTTGTATCCCGAAATCAACGTGAATGCAAGTGGTTACGTTATTCCGTTTGGTGACGGGCCGTTTCCTATATATGACAGAAACGTCGGTAAATGCGTAATACAAAATATGCTGGCAAACGCTACTAAATACGCTTATTTTACCACCCCTTATTTAATTATGGACAGCGATTTGTGCCATAGTATAGAATCGGCGTCTCTTCGCGGTGTTGACGTGAGAATTATAGTGCCACATATTCCCGATAAAAAAATAGTGTTTGGAATGACGCAAAGTTATTATCCGAGACTTATGAAAGCAGGCGTTAAAATCTACGAATATACTCCGGGTTTTATTCACTCAAAAAGTTATTTGGTTGACGACGTATACGGTTTAGTAGGTACTATAAATCTTGATTACAGAAGTTTGGTTCATCATTTTCAAAACGGCGTATGGATGTTTAAAACAGATTGTCTGAAAGATATGAAATCGGATATACTAAAAATTCTGGAAGAAAGTCAAGAAATTACACCTGATATGGTTAAACCTAATTTAATAAAAAGGTTTTTCCGTTCAGTATTAAGAATATTTGCACCCCTTATGTAAAAACAAAAAAGTCGTAGTGTAAAAACTACGACTTTTTAAGTTTCATTTAGTTAAAATTAAGCTCTTTCAACCTTACCGCTTTTTAAGCATCTAGCGCAAACGTATTCTTTTGAAACCGTACCGTTAGCGTTTTTAACGCTTACCTTTTGAAGGTTTGCTTCGTAGAGTTTGGGGGTTTTACGGTTAGAGTGACTAACCAAGTTGCCAGAAAGTTTACCTTTGCCACAAACACTGCATACTTTACTCATATTTTTATCCTCCGCTTTGGAATAATTTATTTTTTGACATTAAATACTCTATCATATTATAAAATAAAATGCAAGTTATTTTTAAGGGTTTTATTAAAATTTAGTTCAAATTTTCAAATGGTAACAAAAAGTTTTAATAATTTACCTTAAAAACTTGCAAAAATTATTTAAATATTGTAAAATGTTAGTATCGCAAATTTTCGAGGTTTATATGGCAGTTAAAACTAACAACATTTACGGAAGGATAACAATATCCGATAACACCATAGAAAGATTCGTTTCGCACGTATCTATGGACTGTTATGGGATAGTTTCGTTTGTTCCGCTAAATTTTGTTGACAGGGTGCTTAACTTTGTCCGCTTGCGTACCGATACCTGTGGGGTAAAAGTTCATACGCAAGGCGATAGAATTTTTATTGATATGGCGGTAAGCGTTAAGTACGGCGTTTCAATAAAAGCCGTTATTGAAGCTTTAAAAGAATCCGTTCAATACAAGGTTGAAAGATTTACGGGCATGATAGTTGATACAATTAACGTCAACGTAAAAAGCATTCAAAGATAAACTTTAACAAATATTAAGTTTTTTCTCATTAGGAGTAAAATAAATGCAAACTACTATTAACGGTTCAACGTTAAGAACGATGATAATAACAGCTTCTAGGCTGTTGGAGATTAACAGAGTAAATATTGACGCATTAAACGTTTTCCCAGTACCTGACGGAGACACGGGTACTAATATGTCGCTTACAATACAGTCAGCAGTTAAAGAACTTTCTAATTGCAGAACTAACAAGATGGCAGATGTTTGCGAAGCAGTGTCAAAAGGTGCTCTTCGTGGGGCGCGTGGTAACTCGGGCGTTATACTTTCACAGATAGTTAGAGGAATATGTTCGGTACTTAAAAAATCAGAAGAAGTGGACACAAAAACTTTTGCAAAAGCATTGGTTTCAGGTGCGGAAGTTGCATATGGTGCAGTGTCTATGCCTAAGGAAGGAACAATTCTTACCGTTATCAGAATGATGGCGGAATTCGCTTCGGGCTCGCGTGTAAAACACAAAGACTTTGAGCTTTTCTTTCCTGAAATTATAACCGCAGGTAATAGTGCGGTGGAGCTTACTCCCACGCTTTTACCCGTCCTCAAAAAGGCTGGCGTTGTAGACGCAGGCGGTAAAGGACTTATGGTTGTGTTTGAGGGTATGGCAAAGGCAATTTTCGGTGAAACGGTAGAAAGTGTTGAACCGATATCGCAAGCTATTTCTTCGGAAACAGCTATGGAACATGCCGATATTATGAGCCTTGGTAGTATAGAATTCGCGTACTGTACTGAATTCTTTATTATAAACCTTAAAAAACAAACAACGCTTGCTGATATTGAACGTTTTAGAGAGTTCTTAATGACCATAGGCGACAGTGTTATAGCGGTAGGCGATTTAGATTTTGTTAAAGTTCACGTCCATACTAATAAACCTGGTGTTGCGTTAACAAAAGCTCTTGAACTCGGTGAACTCGATAGACTTAAAATAGAAAATATGTTAGAGCAAAATCGTGCTCTATTAAAAAAATACGAAGAAGAAAAGAAACCTATGGGTATGATGGCTGTTTCAGCCGGCGAAGGTATAACCAGCATATTCAAGGACTTAATGGTAGACGCAATCGTTGAAGGCGGTCAAACCTTAAACCCGTCTGCTAACGATATTGCAAATGCAGTAAGCAGAATTAATGCAGAAAACGTTTTCGTTTTCCCCAATAATAAGAACATAATTCTAGCAGCAGAACAAGCAAAATCACTAGTAGATAACAAGAAAATTCACGTTATTCCTACTAAAAATATTCCTCAGGGTTTTGCAGCTGCGCTCGCATTTAATCCTGAGCTTCCCGTAGACGAAAATAAGGCTAATATGATACACGCGCTCGACTCGGTAACGGTGGGTCAAGTTACTTATGCGGTAAGAAATACCAAGATGGACGGCTTTGAACTGAAAGTTGGTGACATCATGGGTCTTGATAGCAAGAAAATTTTATCTATCGGTAAGGACATTAGTGAAGTAACTTTTGACTTGATAGAAAAAATAAGAAGCGGTGAAGAAATTATCACTCTTTATTACGGTAAAGACGTCAAAGAAGAGGAAGCCGAGGCACTTGCAGAGGCAGTGAGGGAAAGATTTCCCGATTGCGACGTTGAAGTATACTACGGCGGTCAACCCGTTTACTATTATTACGTAGCATTAGAATAAATTTTTAAGGGAAAGCGCAGTCTTTCCCTTTTTTATAACACAATATGGAACTAACTAATATTCGCGGTATAAACGAAAAACGCCGAGACGAACTTAATAAAATGGGTGTATTAAACACGTCGGATTTGATAAAGCACTTTCCGCGTGCGTATCTTGACATGCGCTCTCATCAGCCCCTAAAATACGCCTATCATAACGACGTAGTATTGACTACGGGTAAAGTTTTAACTATTCCCGCTGTAAGGTATTACTGTCGCGGTGGTATGGTAAAGGTTTCGTGCGAGCAAGAGGGTTTCATCTTTTCTGTAATATGGTTTAACCAACCGTATGTGGCGTCAAAATTAAAAGTTGGCGAAGAATATTTGTTCTACGGTAGAGTTAGATGTGAAAACGGTGCAATAAGTATAGTAAATCCTACTTTTGAACCGTGCGATAAAGTATTTAGGTTACAAGGAATAGTTCCGCAGTATCAATTAAAAGGAAGCCTTACCCAAAAAGTGGTAAGGGATAGCATACGGTTATCGGTTAATTTGGAAAAACCCGTAAGCATAATTCCCATAGATTTACAGATAAAATATCGTTTGGCAAATTTATATTCTGCTTATAGAGAAGTTCATAATCCAACGTCGTTCGAAAGCTTAAAATCCGCGTCTGACAGAATTGCAGTAGAAGAATATTTTGCGCTTATATCGGCTTTCAAAATGATAAAAGGCGGTAGAGAACAGGTAAGATACAACAAATACGACTGCACGAAAGAAGAACTCGACGCTTTTATTAAAAATACTTTCCCGTTTGAATTCACTGACGGTCAAAAATCGGCTGTTCAAGAAATTTACAAAGATATGACGGGTGTAACGACTATGAATAGGTTAATGCAGGGTGACGTCGGAAGCGGTAAAACGGCAGTTTCTACTTGCGCTATACACGTTGCAACTAAGTCAGGTTACCAAGCGGTAATGCTAGCGCCCACAGAAGTTTTAGCAGTTCAGAATTATAGCGTATTAAAAAAAGCGTTTCCCAATATTAACGTCTCACTACTTATTGGCTCTCTTACGGCAAAAGAAAAACGCAGAGTAAAATCAGAGATATCTTCGGGATTAAGTCAAATTGTAGTTGGTACACATGCCATTTTAACTGAGGACGTAGAGTTTAAAAATCTCGCATTATGTGTCTGCGACGAACAACAGCGTTTCGGTGTTGCACAAAGAAGTGCTTTGCTTAATAAAGGTAATACGCCCGACGTGTTGGTAATGAGCGCTACACCTATTCCTAGAACCTTATCTTTAATTTTTTACGGTGACTTAGATATTACTACTATTTCAGACAAACCCAAAAATAGAATTCCCGTACAAACTAATCTCGTGCCGAGCGAAAAGTATAACGCAATGTTGCAGTTTATCGAAAACCAATCAAAAAACGGTTATCAAGCCTATTTTGTTTGTCCTAAAATAGAAGGTGACGAAGAGGGTACGGTTATGAGCGCGACTGAACTATACGAGGAAATTAAATCAAAACTACCGTCGGTTAAGGTGGGATTGCTTCATGGTAAACTTAAAAATGATGAAAAAAACTCCGTTATGCAAGCATTTAAAAATAAAGAAATAATGGTGTTGGTTTCAACGACGGTAATTGAAGTCGGTGTCGACGTTCCAGACGCAACTGTTATGGTTATTTATAACGCAGAACGTTTCGGACTTTCGCAATTACACCAATTAAGGGGTAGAGTAGGTCGTTCTGACGTAAAGAGTTATTGCTTTTTAACGACAACGGCTACCAGCGGGGTTGCGATAGAACGTCTTAACGTATTAATAAATAATAGCGATGGTTTTAAGATATCTGAATGCGATTATAAACTACGTGGTTCGGGAGATTTTATGGGCGACAGACAAAGCGGTAAGTTTATGAACGATTTAGGCTCATTAAACTATGGCACGGAATCTATATTCTTAGCCAAAAAGATAAGCGATGAAACTTTTGAAACTGGAAAAAATACCGATTTGATAAAGAAAGTCGCAATAGAAAAATATCAAAAACTTAAAGACGTAACTTTAAATTAAACAATAAAAAAAGAACATCATGTTGATGTTCTTTTTTTAAGTACTAAGATTTTTTACTGAACTTTTTATAAAAGAAAATAAATATTAACAGTGATTGTAGCGGTAGTCCTATAAGCCAAACCATCCAAAGTTTTGCAGGTACGCTATTTAAAGTATACAGTAAAGTAAGATAAACTGTGAGAATAACAGACCACATTAAAAGTGATGTAAGTACGGCTTTAATAATACTTTTCTTCCAAGGCGATTTTAAGCAAAGTAAAACAATAAAAGTGATGGGGATAGCATAAATGAATGAAAGCCAACTTCTTTGTACGGACGGAAAAATTATACCCAAAGACGTGTAACAAACAATAGCGACAAGCCAAACGATTGCGCAAGATGCAAGACTGATAAAAGCGCGCCTTTTAGATATGTTGATAAGCTTTCTCTTTTCTGGTTTGGGGTCAGAAATAAGAACGTCTACTTTTACTCCGAAGAAATCAGCAATCTGTTTTAAAACGTACACGTCGGGAATTGATTCTGCGCGTTCCCACTTTGATACGGCTTTGTCAGAATAATTAAGTTGTTCCGCAAGTTCTGATTGGGTTATACCAAGAGTCTTTCTAAATATAACCAAATTTCTTGCAAAGTTTTCTTTTAACTCCATCATCTAAAATAATAACACAAAAAAAGCTTAAAATCAACTAATTTTATGTCTTATTTTGTCAATTCTACTCACGGTAGAGTGAAGGAAATTTAACTCTACTTTGAAAATATTGTATAGTAGAAACAAAATGTATAAAAGTAGGTTGCAAAATTTTTATAACTTAAACTAAAATGTAACTGTAAAAAAAATATGGAGCAAAATATGAAAATTGCTATTTCTGCTGAATCAACTATTGACTTAAATAAAGAATTGCTAGCTAGGTTTCAAATAAAAACCACTCCTTTTACTGTAACGCTTAAAGACGACAGCTATCTTGACGGAGAAATCACAACCGACGAGATTATAGCATTTGCAACAGAACACAAAGTTTTACCTAAAACCAGCGCAATAAACAAATTTCAATACGACGAACATTTTGACGATTTGCTAAAAACTCACGATGCAGTAGTTCATTTTTCGCTGTCTTCTGAACTTTCGTCTGCGTGCAATAACGCGCTTGCATCGGCAAAAGCGCGTAAAAACGTGTATGTTATTGATACTAGAAGTCTGTCAACGGGTATTGCGTTGCTCGCCATATATGCGAGAGAATTGGCTGACGCAGGGGAAGACGCTCAAACAATATATAACAAATGTTTAAAAAGAGTTCCCTTCGTACAGGCAAGTTTTGCTTTAAAACGCTTAGACTTTTTATATAAAGGCGGAAGATGTGGCGCTCTTGCTTTTTTTGGAGCAAATTTATTAAAAATTCGTCCGCAAATTATAGTAAAGAACGGTAAAATGATATCGGGTAAAAAATATCGCGGTAATTATGAGGTTGTAGTAAAAAAATACTGTGAGGACGTCTTAGAAGAATTTAATACCCCCGACCTTAACCATGCATTTTTAACTTATACCACTGCGTCTGAAAGCGTTATTGAAACTAAGTCGGATCGTAGCCATGTCGTTCTGTGAGCCAAGGAGTTG
>JAZRGZ010000008.1:0-6293 GCA_045644505.1 Christensenellaceae bacterium
AAGAATTGTCAATGAAAACCGTGGCGGAGTTATCTGCATATTATTATAGCAATTAAAAAATACCCTGAACGGGTATTTTTTAATTTTTATATTTAATTATTAGTCTTTCAAGCATTGCAACCGCGAAATACATTAAAGCAGCAAGAATACATAGAACTACTGTTGACGCCATTACTAAGTCTAATTTGAACACTTGACCGCCGTAGACTATTAAATACCCTAGTCCTGCTTTGGATACTAAGTATTCGCCCATTATTGAACCTATCCACGCCATGCCTACACTGATTTTTAGCATAGAAATAAAGGTTGGCATACTTCCTGGAATGACGAGTTTGGTTAGTATTTGAAACTTACTTGCGCCCATAGCTTTAAGTAGCAAAATTTTAGTCTTATCAGTTGCCAAAAACCCGTTAAGCATTGTAATTATAGCAACGATTATACCGATTAAGACCGCCATAAATATTATAGCTTTACTGCCACTGCCAAACCACACGATGATTATAGGTCCAAGCGCTATTTTGGGTAAGCTGTTAAGTACTACGATATATGGTTCTAGAACTCGTCTAAGTCTTTCTGACCACCAAAGTGCAAGAGCTATAACGTAGCCTAAACCAACTGCTATGATAAAACCTAAAAGGGTTTCGTACAACGTTACTCCTATATGGTATAACAAATTATCGTTTACGAATAAATCTTTTATCGTTATAAGAATTTTAGAGGGACTACTTGAAATAAAACTGTCTATTATTCCCGTTTGTGCGAATAATTCCCAAAAACCTAATAACAGAATTAACAGGGAAAAGCGCAGGATTATAACTAAGGAATTTTCCCTTTTTATTTTTTTAACGTACAAGGCGTGTCTAAAAGATTTTCCATCTAAATTTTTTTTCATTAGTTTAATTCTCCCCAGATTTCTTTAAAGCAATTTGCGAATTTAACTGTTTCTCTGCGTGCTATCGGACTGGGCAAATCAATCATAGGCTTATGAATAGATTTGATATGTGCAGGTCTAGCGGAAAGCACTATGATTATGTCAGACATAGAGATGGCTTCCGAGATATCGTGAGTAACTAAAATGGTAGTTTTTTGCTCGGATTTTATAATATTATATACGTCTTCGCACACCGATAATCTCGTTTGATAATCAAGTGCTGAAAACGGTTCGTCTAATAGTAAGATATCCGGTTTTGATGCAAGAGTTCTTATAAGCGCAACACGTTGACGCATGCCTCCCGAAAGCTGGTCAGGATACTTATCTTTAAAGTCTATTAAACCGTATTTTTCGAGTAAAGAAAGAGCAAACTCTTTATTTTCTTTTGTGTTTATTTTTTTTATTTCTAACGGAAGTAAAACGTTTTTTTCTATTGTGCGCCAAGGGAAAAGATGGTCTTTTTGTAGCATATAACCTAAATTGTTAATTTGGTTATCGTCTTGACCGTTTATCTTAATTGTTCCTGACGTTGGCTTAATTAGTCCCGCTATAAGAGATAAAATAGACGTTTTACCACAACCTGATGGGCCTATTATCGATAAAAATTCGCCCTCTTTGCAATCGAAGGTTAAACCTTCGATTGCAGTTACCTCGTCGTCGGGCGTTTGGTATATTAAACTAACGTTTTTTAATTCCATGATTTTTTTCATGTTTTTTATCCGCCGTAAATTTATTTTCGTTTAGCCGAATACTTCTTTTGCGAAACTGTTATTTACAAGATTATTAAAATCAACTTTTTTGTCAAGTTCACCGGCACTTTGCATTATTGTTTGAAGTCTGTCAAAACTTTTTTCCGTTGCTTGTAAATCAGTTTTCCATGCGTCGATATTTTTATAACTTTTTATTGATGTTTCAATTGAATTTATCGTTGTTTGCGGGAATTGCTTAACAATACTTTCCGCAATTTCTAGTTCGGTATGAGTCGACATATATTCGTGAGCTTTTTTCAACGCTGTTAAGAAGGCTTTTATTACGTCAGGGTTTTCGTTGATATAGCTATCTAACGCTATAAAAGAGGTGTAGGGAATTTCGCCCGATAGCTCACCGACACTTGCAACTATATGCCATTTGCCTTGCGACTGATATTCAGACGCTGTGGGTTCAAATACTGTACAATAGTCGGCAGTGCCAGCTATGAACGCACTTGTCATAAGATTAAATTGAACGTCAAAGTTTAGGGTAAAATCTACGTTGTTCTTCATTCCTGCTTCATTTAAAACGTATTCAAAGGTCATAGCAGGTACGCCACCTCGACGTCCGGCAAGTATTTCTTTATCTTTTAAGTCGCTCATTTTAAAGTTAGGCTCTGCCTTTCTAGAAACTAAAAACGAGCCGTCTTTTTGCGTTAACTGACCAAAGACTTTGGGCATATCTGCTTTGTCTTGGTTGTGTACGTAAATAACCGTTTCAGGTCCCATAAGACCTATGTCGGCAGTACCTGATAAAACGGCTGTCATTGAGTTATCAGCGCCACCACCGTTTGTAAGTACGATTTCTAAGCCTTGCTCTTCAAAATAGCCGTTTTCAATTGCAACGTATAACGGAGCGTAAAAAACAGAGTGAGTTACTTCGTTTAGTTGAATTTTCGTAACGTCATCGTCTTTACACCCCGAAAAAGGAATTATTAGCAGTATTACTGCCGTTAAAAATGATATTAATCGTTTCATCTTACACTCCAAAAATTTTTTTATAGTTTATATTATGAAAATCAAATCATATTTGTCAATAATCAAGCGTTTCGATTGACATATAATTAAAATTAAAGTATAATTATTTTGTTTACAGAAAGGAGAATAGCCTTATGGATATGGCAAAAACTTACAACCCTTCTGAGTTTGAAGGGCAAATTTATTCTGAATGGGAGAAAAACGGTTATTTTAAAGCAGAAGTTGACGCCAACAAACTGCCTTTTACTATCGTTATACCTCCGCCCAACATTACAGGACAACTTCATATGGGACACGCTCTTGACGAAACGCTTCAAGACACCATTATTAGATTCAAGCGTATGCAAGGGTATAGCGCTTTATGGCTTCCCGGCACCGACCACGCGTCAATCGCTACCGAAGTAAAAATCGTTGAACAAATGGCGGAAGAAGGTCTTACTAAAAAGGACGTCGGTAGAGACGGGTTTTTAGAACGTGCATGGAAATGGAAAGAAAAATACGGTGGAAGAATTATCGAACAATTAAAACTGTTGGGTTCTTCTTGTGACTGGTCAAGACTTTCGTTTACTATGGACGAAAAGTGTTCTCGTGCAGTAAAAGAAGTTTTTGTAAATTTATACGAAAAAGGGCTTATTTACCGTGGCGACAGAATAATAAACTGGTGTCCCGATTGTAAGACTGCTTTGTCCGATGCAGAAGTAGAATATTTAGAAGAGGACAGTAATCTTTGGTACGTAAAATATCCGGTAAAGGACAGTGACGAATTTTTAACGGTGGCAACTTCTCGTCCCGAAACAATGTTCGGCGACACTGCTGTTGCGGTTAATCCAAAAGATAAAAGATACGCTCATTTAGTAGGAAAAACTTTAATTTTACCCATACTTAACAAAGAGATTCCAATAGTTTTGGACGATTACGTAGAACTTGAATTCGGTACGGGCGCAGTTAAGATTACTCCCGCGCACGACCCTAACGACTTTGAAGTGGGTATTAGACATAATTTACCTATCGTTAGAGTTTTAAATGACGACGGCACTATGAACGAACTTACCGGTAAATATAACGGTATGTCCGCAATGGATTGCAGGGCAAAAATTGTCGAAGAATTAAAACAATTAGGTCTTTTAGATAAAATCGAACCGTTGCATCACAACGTAGGTCACTGTTATAGATGTAATCATACGGTAGAGCCTATCGTTTCAAAACAGTGGTTTGTTAAAATGCAACCTCTTGCGGACCCTGCTATTGACGTTGTAAAAAAGAAAAGCGTTAAGTTTATACCTGACAGATTTTCTAAAATATACTTTAACTGGATGGAAAATGTAAGAGATTGGTGTATTTCCCGTCAACTATGGTGGGGACATCGTATTCCTGCATATTACTGTCAAGATTGCGGGGAAATGATTATTTCAAAAGAAGACGTAAAAGTTTGTACAAAATGTAACAGTACGAAAATTGTTCAAGATGAAGACGTTTTAGATACTTGGTTTTCGTCGGCATTATGGCCGTTTTCAACACTTGGATATCCCGAAAATACCGATGACTTAAATTATTTCTATCCTACCGACGTGTTAGTTACGGGTTACGATATTATCTTCTTCTGGGTTGCGCGTATGGTATTCTCAGGTTTAGAACATATGAAGCGTATTCCGTTTAAAGACGTTTTAATTCACGGGCTTGTTCGTGACGCTCAGGGTAGGAAAATGAGTAAGTCGTTAGGTAACGGAATTGATCCTGCTGAAATTATTGCTAAGTTTGGCGCAGACACTTTAAGATTTTCTCTTATTAACGGCGTTGCTCCTGGTAGTGATATGAGATTTTCTGACGAGAAAATCGAAGGCGCAAGAAATTTTATGAACAAAATTTGGAATGCTTCGAGATTTGTTCTTCTCAACGCTGAGGGTAAAGAAATAAGCAATATTTCTGATTGTAAATTGACTTCTGCCGATAAATGGATTATCACTAAACTTAACAAAACCGTAAAAGACGTTACAGTCAATATGGAAAAATACGAAATGGGTATTGCTTTATCAAATCTTTACGATTTCGTATGGAACGATTTCTGCGACTGGTATATTGAACTTACTAAGCCTATATTATATGGTGAAGACGATAAAAAACGTAACGACACAGTAAGTGTTCTTGTCCACGTATTAGATAAAATTCTAAAACTCTTACATCCTTTCGTTCCGTTTATAACTGAAAAAATCTACAAAGATATGCCTATTTCGGAAAAAACGATAATGCTGTCTGAGTTCCCGAGATATAATTCAAAACTTAACTATAAACCTGCTTTTAATGAGATTGAGCAAGTTAAAGAAATAATAAAGGCGATAAGAAACGTTAAAGCACAATCGGGTGCTATTCCTTCTAAAAAAGTTAAGCTTTACGTGGTTTGTGAAAACCAAAGACCTATTAAAAACGGTTCGGTTTATATCGAAAAACTTGCAGGCGTATCAGGTATAGAGTTTATCTCTGATAAGTCAAAATTAACTGAAAAGACAGTTTCGCAACTTGTTTCGGGCGTTGAACTTTATATTCCCTTAGGTGAACTTGTAGACTTTTCTAAGGAATTAGAAAGATTAAAGAAAGAACTTGTAAACATTGAAAGTGAAATTAAAAGAGCAAGTGGTAAACTTGCAAACAAAGGTTTCTTGGATAAAGCTCCTAAAAATTTAGTTGACGCTGAACGTGCTAAACTTGACGACTTTATAGACGTTAGAAAAAAACTTATAGCTCAAATATTAGAACTTGAAAAATAGTCAAAAACTCCGCAAAATTGCGGAGTTTTTCTTTTTTTTGATTTTTTATATAGTCTGTTTGGTATTGACAAATACTAAATATAATATTATTATATAATATATATGTAAAAAAATGGGAGAAATTATGACGAGAGTTAGCGACAAATACCGTAAGCAAATGAAATTAAGCTTTGACTTTAATAACATGATGGCTGAGTACGTTGGTGAAAAAGAAGGCTTTACCGAAAAACAAATCAAAGATTCAAAAGACATATATCTTGGTGCTTTTGAATACGTTAATAGTCATCGTGGGCAAGGTATGATGGGGTGGACCGAGCTTGCCTATAATCAAGACGAAATAGTTGATGATATTCTAAAAACGGCAAAAGAAATTAGAAAAAAATTCGATAACTTTGTTGTTATGGGTATCGGTGGTTCTGCATTAGGTCCGATTTCTGTTTTTCAAGCACTCTGTCATCTAAGACATAACGAACTTAAAAAGAGAGTAAGAAAAAGTCCCAAGCTTTACGTAGAAGATAACGTTGACCCCGAAAGAATGAAAGCATTGCTTGACGTTTTAGATTTAGACAAAACTGTTTTTAACGTTATAACAAAAAGTGGCGCTACAAGTGAAACGATGGCGCAATATCTTATTATTATAGATATTTTAAAGAAAAAATTTGGGGATAAAGCAAAAGAACATATTATAGCAACTACCTCCGAAACAAAAGGCAATTTAATTAAAATTGCTAAACAGGAAAGTTTTAAGACCTTTTATATACCCGACGGAGTAGGTGGAAGATTTTCTGAACTTTGTCCGGTAGGCTTGCTTCCTGCCTCCGTTTTAGGTATTGATATAAAATTACTGCTAGACGGCGCAAAATATATGGATAA
>JAZRGZ010000009.1:0-8885 GCA_045644505.1 Christensenellaceae bacterium
GCCCACAGAACGACATGGCTACGATCCGACTTAAAAAAGCTCGTCGCTAGGAACGTCTACCCATTGACCTAATCGAGCGGTAGTTTGTCCTTTATCTATTTCGTAATAGCGGTCTAAACCTCTAAAATGGTCTATTCTAACTAAATCATAGATTTTTAGCGCGTTTTTTATTCTTTTTACCCACCAAGAAAAATCATCTTTTTGGTGTTCAGCATAATCGTATACGGGATTCCCCCAAAGCTGACCGTCAGCGCAAAAATAATCAGGCGGAACTCCTGCAACTTTTTTTGGTATTAAATTTTCGTCCAGTTTATAAAGTTTAGGGTTTTTCCAAACGTCAACTGAATCTAGCGCGACGTAAAGTGGGATATCACCCATAATTTTTATACCGTTATCGTTAGCGTATTTTTTAACGGCTAGCCATTGCTTTTTTGCAATGTATTGAACAAACTGCCAAAACAATATTTTATCTGAATAATCTTTACTAAACTTTTTAAGCGCGTTTTTATCGCGGAATTTATAACACTCTTCCCACTCGTAAAAATGCTTTTGACCGCTTGCGTATTTTAAAGTCATAAAAAGTGCGTAATCATAAGATTCTTTACTTTTTACGTAAGATTGAAATTCAGGGTTATTCTTATCGAAGCGCGAAAAAGCGCGTTCCAACATAGGAAATCTTACCGAGTACAATTCAGCATAATCTACGCGCGAATTATTAACTTTAACAAATTTTGTTTCTGCACACGTCAAAAGACCGTCCTTTTTTAGAAGTTCTGGACTTATAAAGTAAGGATTAATCGACGTGGAACAAACTGACGAATACGGCGAGTTACCGTATCCAGTTTGAACTAACGGCAAAATTTGCCAAACGGTCTGTCCACTCTTTTTTAAACTGTCTATAAAATTATACGAACATTTACCGAAATCTCCGATTCCATATCCACTGTCAAGCGAAAATATCGGCATTAAAACGCCACTTGCTCTTTTCATAATTAATTAGTTTATAAAGTAAATCCACCATCTATGGTGATATTTTGCCCAGTAATAAAATCAGATTTATCTGAACATAAGAAATATACGAGTTCGGCTATTTCAGACGGCTTACCAAAACGTGATAGCGGTGTTCTGTCTATTAAATCCTGCTTTTCTTCTTGGTCAAAACGGTCGTTCATCGTGGTATGAATTACTCCTGGACTTACGCAGTTAACGTTAATATTGCTCGGCGCAAGTTCTTTTGCAAGAGATTTTGTTAAGCCTATGACTGCCGATTTAGAGGCAGAGTAAACGCTTTCCATACAAGCGCCTGAGGTACCCCAAATAGATGAAACGGTAACGATTTTACCTTGCTGATTTTCTATCATTAGCGGAATAAGTTCTTTTAATAATAAGTATACCGATTTTACGTTGACCTCAAACACCTTATCAAACTCAATCGGGCTTGTATCGGTAAGTAATGTGTATAAATCTATGCCGTGCGCGGTAACGATAGCATCAAAGTGCTTAAAACTCTTTTTTATCTCGTTTAGCATAAAAAGGGTTTTTTCTTGGTCGCAAAAATCGGCGGTTACAACGTATAGATAGTCTTGTTTATTAAGTTTCTCGGCAAGAGTTCTTAGGACGTCAGCGTTAGAATTTGCGTGCGCTACAACAAAATATCCTTGGTTTAAGAACTTTTCGGCTATACTTAACCCTATTCCACCGCTTGCGCCTGAGATAAAAACTGTTTTCATAATTCACCTTAAAAACTTAAAACCCGCAAAACTTTGCGGGTTTATCGTTTAGTTATTAACCTTTAACACGTTCCATGTATTCGTGAGTTCTTGTGTCTACTCTGATAAGTTCGCCTTCATTAACGAACATAGGAACTTGAATTTTTGCACCCGTTTCCAAAATTGCTTCCTTAGTTGCGTTGGTTGCGGTGTTGCCCTTAACGGAGGGGTCAGATTGAGTTACGCGTAATACTACGAAGTTTTCGCATTCTACTGAGAAAGCCGAACCTTTGAAGAATCTTACGATAACGGGGTCGTCTTCTTTAATGTATAAAAGAGCGTCTTCTACTTGTTCATAGTTTAACGGAATAAGGTTATATTCTTGGTCCATAAAATAGTAAAGTTCGCCGTCGTTATAAGAATAGGTCATATTCTTAGTTTCGATAACTGCTTCTTGTACTTTTTCGGTGGGGTTCCAAGTTTTTTCCAAAACCGAACCAGTAATCACGTTATTCACCTTAGTTCTAACGAACGCTGCGCCCTTACCGGGTTTTACGTGTTGGAAATCTACGATGGTGTAAACTGAATTTTCGTATTCAAACGTTACGCCTTTTCTAAATTCGCCTGCTGATATCATATTGTTTTCTCCTAAAATAATTTTTTATATAATAATTAAATTTTTATCGTCAGTAAAAAGTCTTAAAACTTTTCCGTCTTCTAGTATTACCGTATCTTCTATTCGGATACCGTATTTTCCATCGAAATACACGCCTGGTTCAACCGTAAACGCCATACCGTTTTTTAAGGTATTTTGGGTTTTTGGGGATAAAGACGGATATTCGTGAATATCAAGCCCTAAACCGTGTCCTAAACTATGAGTAAAATTTTGGTCTAAATTGAACTCTTTTAACTTATTTCTTGCGTATGCATCGGCGTCGCAAGTAATCGTACCGTCGGTAATACTTTCTATTGCAGTTTGATTAGCGTCTAGTACCGCTTTATAATTTTTTACAAACTCGTCATCGGGATTACCAAAAAACACTGTCCTTGTTAAATCTGAACAATACCCGTCCACCCTGCAACCTACGTCTATCAAAACAACTTGGTTTTCTTTTAACTTAGTGTTGCCTGTTTGATGGTGCGGTACTGCTGAATTTTCACCAAAAGCCACTATTGTGTCGAAGGAAATATCCTCAGCACCCGATTTTATCATAGTTTCTTGTATAAAATCCGCTATATATTTTTCGGTTACGCCTAGTTTTAATTGTTGTAGCGTTTTGTAAAATGCATCTTGAACAATTTGGCAAGCGCGTTTTATTTTTTCAGTTTCAGTAGCGGTTTTGATACTCCTAAGCGATTTTAAATGGCTTGAACAGTCTTTAATCTTTAACTTAAAACGCTTATAATTTTGAAATTCGGCAACGGTCGTATTTTCATAATCAACGTAAAGAGTATTTATCTTTTCTGATTTTAAAATGTTTTTTACCGTTTCTAAACTCTCGTACTTAACGGATTTTATGTCTGTCGAACTTAGCAAGTTTTTGACAGCATAATAATTTCTTGCGTCCGTTAAATAATATTTTTTATCGGTGATAAGCAAAACGCCTTCATCAACGTCTATACCCGAAAAATATCGTCTTGCTTTTCTACTTGTGACCAAAATACAAGACTTTTTATTTCTTTTATTATACCAAATTTCCATAAATAAGTCAATTACAAAACTAAGCTTTTATTCTATTACATACTCGGTTTAATAATAGTTACGGCTTTTTCAGTGTTAAAAGCTTTCCACGGCATGTTTTCCTTTGGAGGTTCTACCCTAAAAACCAGCCTTTCTTTGCTGACAGGATGCAAGAAAGACAAATAATACGACCAAAGCGCGAGATAGCCCTTTTTAGCCTTTTCTCCGCCGTACCTCATATCGCCGTAAACTGGGCAACCAATAGCGTTCATTTGAACTCTTATTTGATGACTCCTACCCGTATAAAGTCTTACGTCAACAAGCGCTGAATCGCTAAGCTTTTCTAAAACTTTGTAGTTAAGTTCAGCGCGTTTTGCACCTACTACTGTCGGTGCAGTTACGTAAACCATATTATTTACTGCGTTTTTCTTAACGTAATGCACGAGAGTTGCTTGTTCTTCTTGGGGAACACCGCAAACTACCGCATAATATCTCTTCTCAAAATCGCCGTTTTGAATTTGTTCGGTTAATCTTGCCGCCGCCTTAGAAGATTTTGCAAAAACCATAACACCGCCCGTAGGACGGTCTAGCCTATGAACTAAACCAACGTAAACGTTTCCCGGTTTTTCATAAGTTACTTTAATATAGTTCTTGACCATATTAAGTAAGTCCAAATCTTTGCTGTCATCTTCGCAAGTAGGAACGTTTTGCGGTTTTAGCACAACGATTATATGATTGTCTTCGTAAAGTATGTTTAATTCTTCCATAATTCTTATTCTTTCATCCAAATTCCACTGTTACCACAGGGAAGTATTATACCCTTTTCCAAAGTATTAAGTCCGACTTCGTACGCTTCGGTTTTACCGCCGTGTTTAGAGGTAATTACCTTTTCTAAGATATTTTTCATTACTTGTGGTTGAAGTCCAGTCGTATAACTGTTAATCAAGAAAAATAAGGGGTTTTCTGATAAGACTTGTTCACAAAGAGTAACCAAAGAGAACAGTTCTGTTTCCAGTTTCCACATTTCTCCGTTTGGGCCTCTACCATAAGACGGGGGGTCCATAATTACCGCGTCGTAACGTCTACCACGACGAATTTCGCGCTCTACAAACTTTTTACAGTCGTCGATAATGTATCTAACCTTGGGATTTTCAACTTTGGATAGCCTTACGTTTTCGCCTGCACGTTCTACCATTGCTTTTGCTGAATCTACGTGGCATACGCTTGCGCCAGATTTAGCACACGCTACCGTTGCCCCACCCGTATATGCAAAAAGGTTAAGAACACTTATTTCTCTACCTGTATTTTCGATTAGTGAACGCATTTTATCCCAGTTTACCGCTTGTTCCGGGAAAAGTCCTGTATGCTTAAACCCCATAGGTTTTATTTTAAATG
This sequence comes from Christensenellaceae bacterium, assembly GCA_045644505.1. GTDB lineage: Bacteria > Bacillota > Clostridia > Christensenellales > Borkfalkiaceae > UBA1259. The sequence goes on from JAZRGZ010000009.1 coordinate 4,786, forward strand.
TTAAATCTTTGTAACTTACAGTCCATTCTTCGGGAAATTTGTTTTTTATTTGCCATCTTCCTCCGCCAGTTTCACTACGAATATATTTAGCATTAAGCCCTTTATATCCGTCCATATTGACGTCGGTTTCCCATATAACCTGCGGGTCGGGACGAAGTAGGGTTACGTCTTTCCAACGCTCTAACTTATACCCGTTACCCGTGGCTATAATTTGATAATCTTTCCAGTCGGCAGTTTTCATTATTATACCTTAATGACGGTTACAGTTACTGCCACGCCGTTTACGTCAAGTTCTTTTGTATAACCGTCAGCATTACCTTCGGTTACGCTATCGGCTAAAACTACCGATTTTAAGCTAGCGTCGCCAAACGCTTTTTTAATTGAGGGGTCTTCCGTCGCAAAGAATACGTTAATTCTGTCTACTACTTCAAATCCAGCGTCTTTACGCATAGTTTGTATTTTAGAAACAAGTTCTCTTACGTTTCCTTCTTCTTTTAATTCTTCTGTTACGTTTGTATCCAAAACTACTGTTATACCGTTATCGCTCGAAGAAGTATAACCCTCTGCACTCTCGGTTGAAATTAATAAGTCGTCAAGTACAAATTCAAAGGTGTCACCTTGGAATTCGGCAAAGTAAGTTTTACCCGCTTTAACCGTCGAAACTACTTCTGCACCGTTGCAACTTTCTAAGAACGCTCTAATTTTGCCTAATTTTGCACCGTACTTAGGACCTAAGGTCTTTAATTGCGGTTTTAATTTATAAGTCACGAAAGAGGCCGCATCAGTCAAGTATTCTACTTGTTTTACGTTAAGTTCGTCTTTTGCGATTTCTAATAATCCTTGGGTAAGTTCGGTTTTTCTTTCAGAACAAACGAAAATTTTACTTAAAGGTTGACGGTTTTTAATATTAGAAGCATTTCTGCAAGCACGACCTAAAACAACTATGTCTAATACGTTTTGCATACCGTCTTCTAAGTCTTTATCAATAGCGCTTTCGTCCACTTCGGGGAACGCGCAAAGATGCACTGACTTGGGAGCGTCTTTATAGAAGTTGGGTACTAGATTTTGATAGATTGATTCAGCCATAAACGGTGTGAACGGCGCGCTTAATTTTGCCATTGTAACCAACACGGTATAAAGCGTAGTATAAGCAGAAATCTTATCTTCGGTCATATCGTGTCCCCAATACCTTTCTCTACCGCGTCGAACGTACCAGTTAGACAAATCGTCGGTGAAGTTTTGTAAAGCACGCGCCGCGCCAAATATATCGTAAGCATTAAGGCTGTCGTCTACCGTCTTAATAAGAGTGTTTAGTTTAGAAAGCACCCACTTGTCCATTAGCGTTAGTTTGCACTTATTTATATCGTATTCTGCGGGGTTATATTTATCGATATCTGCATATAACACAAAGAATGCGTAAGTATTCCATAGCGTTCCCATAAACTTTCTTTGCGCTTCGGCAACGCCTTCTTCGTAGAAACGCGAGGGCAACCACGGTGCAGAGCCCGTATAGAAATACCATCTTACTGCGTCTGCGCCTTGTTTGTCTAAGATTGACCACGGGTCTACAACGTTTCCTTTATGCTTGCTCATCTTAATACCGTTTTTGTCGTTGACGTGTCCTAAAACGATACAGTTTTTGAAAGGCGCTTTATCAAACAATAAAGTAGAAATTGCAAGCAAGGTATAGAACCACCCTCTCGTTTGGTCGATTGCTTCCGATATAAAATCTGCCGGGAAATGACTTTCAAAAAGTTCTTTGTTTTCAAAAGGATAGTGATGTTGAGCAAACGGCATCGAACCAGAATCAAACCAGCAGTCGATAACTTCTTTTTCTCTAACGTATTCGCCACCGCATTCGCAAGAGAAAGTACAGTTGTCAATGTAAGGACGATGAAGCTCGATATCGCCAGCAACGTTGCAAAGTTCTTTTAGCTCTTGTTTGCTACCTATCACGTGAATTTTACCGCACTTGTTACACTTCCAAACGGGAAGCGGTGTGCCCCAGTAACGTTCACGTGATAAACCCCAGTCGATAACGTTTTCTAAGAAGTTACCCATTCTGCCATGTTTTATAGTTTCGGGTATCCAATTTACCGAGTCGTTGGCTTTTAAAAGTCTATCTTTTACAGCGGTCATTTTGATAAACCAGCTTTCTCTGGGATAATAAATAAGAGGTGTATCGCATCTCCAACAGAAAGGATAACTGTGCGTAAACTCTAAGGTTTTAAACAAAAGTCCACGTTCCTTTAAGTCTTTAATAATGAGTTTATCTGCGTCTTTAACGAAAATTCCAGCAAGGAATTTACATCTACCGTCAAGTTTACCGTCACCTTCTACGAGTTTAATAGACGGTAAGTCGTATCTGTCGCCTACTTGGTGGTCGTCTTCGCCGTACACGGGCGCAATGTGAACGATACCAGTGCCGTCGTCCATAGTAACGTAGTCTGCTACGGTTAAGAAATACGCCTTTTTACCCGACTTTTTAATTTCGTCTTCTACAAAATCAAAAAGCGGAACGTATTCTTCGTATTCGTATTCTTTACCCGTCTTTTCACTAACGGTGGTATAGTTTTCAAAATATTTTTCTATAAGCGCTTTTGCAAGAACGTAATGCGTGCCGTCTTCTACAACGATTTCAGAATATATTTCGTTGGGATTCATACAGAGCGCCATGTTGTTTGGTAACGTCCAAGGCGTAGTTGTCCAAGCAAGGAAATATGTGTTTTCCCTATTTTTTGCTTTAAAACCTACGAAAACTGACGTTTCTTTTACGTCTTTATAGCCTTGCGCCACTTCGTGTGATGAAAGCGCTGTTCCGCAACGTGGACAATATGGAACTATTTTGTAACCCTTATATAGAAGTCCTTTATCGGCAATAGTTTTAATAGCCCACCATACTGATTCGATATAGTTGTCGTCGTAAGTAACGTAAGGATTTTCCATATCAGCCCAGTAACCCACTCGGTCGCTCATCTTTTCCCATTCGGCTTTGTATTTCCAAACGCTTTCTTTACATTTTTTTATAAAAGGTTCAATTCCGTAATTTTCAATTTCTTGTTTTCCGTCGATACCTAAAAGCTTTTCTACTTCTAACTCTACCGGAAGACCGTGAGTATCCCAGCCTGCTTTTCACAAACAATGGTCGCCTTTCATAACGTGATAGCGCGGAATAATATCTTTTATAACACGCGTTAAAATATGACCGATATGCGGTTTACCGTTAGCGGTCGGAGGACCGTCGTAAAAAGTGAATTCACGACTGCCTTTATTCATTTCAACGTTCTGTTCAAAAATTTTGTTCTCTTTCCAAAATTCAAGAACTTGTTTTTCTCTGTCTAAAAAATTTAATGACGTGTCAACTTTTTTATACATTTTAAACTCCATATATTGTATACATTATTATACATAATACAGTATAAAGAAATTTGTCGGTTTTGTAAAGTTAATTTTTATAAATTTTAAGTGTTTTTATACAAAAAAACTTGCAAATCTAAAATTTTTAGGTTAGAATATATAAGCCGTGCTATGCGGGGAGTTAGCGATGCCCTGTATCCGCAATTCGCTTAGCGGAGCAGAATACTTTATCAGGCTTTGGTTGTGGAAGGTCAGGGCGAGATAAGGGACGTTGATATCGGGGTCTTGTGCAACAAGTTTTCGCGAACCGTGTCAGAGTAGGAATACAGCAGCACTAAACGACCCAACTTGTGTGCCATAAGGTTGCTTCGGTGGAGTTACCTGTTTCGTGTCCGCTTCGGCTTTCACTGTCAAAATAAAGTTGCACGGTTTTTTTGATTAAAAAGCGGTTTACCGTATTCGGTAAACCGCTTTTGATTTTGTATTGAATTCTAATAATTGCCAGTAAAATATGCTCCTCTCTTAGCCGTAAGCACTATACTGTCGGCGTCTATATTCCAAATACCTGAAATGTCAACTTCTTCACCGTTATATAACCATCCGTCAAATTCAAAGTTATTAAATTTAACCTTAGGAAGCGTATATTCTCTACCATACTTAACTTCTACGTGCGTCGTAGATACCGTTCCGCCGTTTGTGATAAGTGTTATTTTTATAATTTTTTCTCTAAGTTCTACTATTGT
>JAZRGZ010000010.1:0-6422 GCA_045644505.1 Christensenellaceae bacterium
GAAAGTAACTCATATTCAAGACGGAGCGCATTTTTACGCCATCAAACCGGAGACGTTATCAGAGTGCACCGGGCGTAAAGACGTAAACGGTACTAAGATTTACGAGAACGATATTTTATCGTTTAAAGGATCTAAATACAACAGAGAAGACCGCTCGCCTGTTAAATTCAACAACTATTACGGCGCATTTGTTGTTGAGGGGCTTGGGCATGAAGATGGTATAAATGAGAACTTATTTTGTTTAACTAATGCCGATGAAAGATTTACAGTTATCGGTAACGTTTTTGAAAACCCCGAACTATTAAAATTTGATACCGGGGAAAAAGATAATGAAAGACCGGACGAGCTTGATGGTGAGCATTGTTGCGATTATAACGCTGACGGCATGTGTGAAATTTGCGGAGCGTTACGCCCGGGCAGTCCACTCTACAAAGAAATCTACGGTGGAGAATAAAAATGAGAATTTGCGCTATAAGGCGTAAAAATAAAAAGCAAGGTTAGAGGTTTTATGAAAGAGACTATAACAAAAAAATTCGTAATAATTCTTACGGCATTATTTTCATTAGTGTGCATTACGTTTGGTGTTTTAGCTTTAAATATTAAAACGGTTGATGCTTCCTCTATTGACTCTGAAATTTGGCTTTCAAATTTTGTTGGTGTTGAGGAAGGAAAGGCATACGTAGGAGCTGTAACAAGGGTCAACAACGACAACTACAAAGATATGTATGAAAATCAAAACGTACACGATGGTGAAGTTGGAGAAAACGACGGGCCGACTGCTAAGCATGTTCAGACGTACGTTCTTATTGCTAGGAGTGAAAGTATGAACGATTATTACAGCGCCTCATTGACTCAACGTCACGTGGAATCGGGTAATTTCAATAGTAATTACGATTTATATCAATACATAGAAGCGGAAGAATTCCCGCCTGCACTTGTTACTTCTGACGTTATAGCGTTTAGTAACACCTCTGAATATTCCATAACAAACGACGTTTTAGATAAAGCTGTTGCTGGCAAGTTTATTAAAGAAACTGCAAAGATAGGCGCTTTGGCTGGTAAATTTTATACGCCTAAACACGTTGATTATTATTACTGGTCTTACGTAGTAAAAGTTAGTTACGTAGCAGGAGAAAGAGATTCCCTGTTAGATTTGGTTAGCCCTAGTTTAGGCACTTTACTTGATGTGATAAACGGTAGGTATGTCGTTGCTATTGAAATAGAGGAGATAGCAAAGTCTGCGCCCATAACTTATAGCAATGGAGCGCAAGGTCCACTTGTATCTAATCCTGCAAACTTATATAAGAATTATCTAGAAGACTCAAATACAAATTATGATGCTAATCAAGAAATGGTAAGGGGTTTTCAAAAAGAGCTTGGATATTATCATGACGAAAATTCTAACGTAACAATTGAGTATAAAGCATTTGAAAACGGACTTTATGTTACCAAAACTGAGAATTATAGCTTACCGTCTCTTTATTTGACGAGCAAAAAGTATGCGTTTAAAGAAATTTCAAAACTAAACGGAAAAAACTTGGCAGATTATAACGTAATAAAGGGTGGCGATTTAAGGATTGAGAAAGAGGATGGCAATCAATACACGGCGACGTCGGGAGATAGAATATTACTTCAAGTAGAAGATTACGAATACACCTATGATAAATATAACAATGGGTACATTAAGATTAAATATAAAGATTTCCAGTATAAAGACTTATATTTGCATGTTTATCATAACGATTTTGAAAACAAGCCTCTGTATACGGTAGACATTTATCCTATTGACGTTAAGTACTCAGACAATGGAAAAATTACGCTAACTTACAGTAAAGAAACAATTTCAAAAATACTTTTAGATACAGTAGAATGGATTGTTGATTTTGAGTCAAATATGGTTGAAATAAACAATATGCCGTCTTTTGTAACTAAAACAAATTTAACTAAGACTGTTGATGGTGAAGAGATTGACGATGGTTTCTCTTTAAGCTTTCCGGCTAGTCGTGAAAGCGAACTATATAGGATGGCGCTCTCTTGGTGCGCAAAAATAACTGAGGACGTTGAGTTTGCTTTTAACTATACGTACGTAGAGATAACACCTGAACTGGAAGTTGTTAAGGTTTCAAGCCAAACAGAAACCAAAATGTATAGCGAGCTTATAGGTTATCATGCTGATGAATTTTTTGAAGACGTAAACTCAATAGTGGCGGGTGAAAACCTAAAATTAAAAGACGGAACAGAATATGCTAAATTTAACGGCATTGACAAAATGTTTAACTTTGAAAATAAGACATGTGTTTTTGATTGTGAATATTTGTATATGCCTCTTATAAAGGTTTCCAACAGCGCAAATGAAGAATATTCGTTGTATTTAATGGAAGGTAATTCTCTAACACGTACGGCAGGCGATTTTAATTTTATAATTCCTGTTGGTTATAGAATTATAGGGTTTGAAGACGTTAACGACTCTTTTATTATTGGAGAGTTTAATAAGCAGTTTCCTTTAAAAACCCAGTTTATTTTCGATAAGCAAATGTGGTCTAAAACTTTTAGCATGCACGAAATTAAAGCGATAGTCACTGACGTTTGGCCTGTTTCGGTTAATTACTTAAAGCAGATTAAAAGTCAAATTACGGGTAAAGGTTCGTGCTTTGCAGAGTTAATGACTTTTAACGGTGAAGTTAAAGTTAGTGACTACGATATGTACAAATTAACCGAAGAAGACGTTGCAAAGATTATTTTTGAGGGTACAGGTGATAAGGTAGAGTTTATAGATTTTATTAATATACCGATAAAAATGTCCGGCGTGGAAGTTGCACTAAAAAACACTTCGGAGGGAGATTGTTATTTTATTTCAACCGGATATTCGTCAACTTACATTAAAGGAATTAACTCAGACGGTAGTTATACTTACTACAACGTACCTCTTACTAAGTTTAGTGACTGGCAAGAAATTTTTGGTTCTGAGCAATGCAATATAACGGCGCTAGCGCCTGACGTTTTTAAATATAGTGACGCGGTAGACCCGGACAAACTATACGGATTTTTCCAAGTAATGACGTTTAAAGAACAATTCAGCGACTTTAATAGTTGGTTCAAAGAATATACCGCATCAGACGGTTGTGTTACTTTCTATCAAAATAAAGAAGTAAGAGGCAGTGAATTGTATAAATTCTTAGCAGAGACACCATCTGCGGGTGTGCTTGTCGGTGGAAGTTTAGGCTTGCTTATGGGACACCCGATAGCGGGCGCAACGGCGGGAACTACCGTACAAATAGCGACCATTACCCTTGCAGAAATGCTTAATGATGAGAACGGTACTTATTATTCCTATTTCTTTTACCTCGATGGGACAAACAACAGGAATTACGCAAGTCATAATGGCGCTGTTGATTACGACGATAACGATTCCGCTATTAAAAACAAGTTTGAAAACGAGATATTAGATTTTGTTGTAACAATTCTTTTAATTGTTGGTGCAGTTGCAGTAATTACGTTGCTTGCAAATCTTATAAACAAAATACAATCTAAGGTATTGAAAACTATTATGTATATTATTCTTGCAATCGGTGTTGGTGTTGCGGTTTACTTCTCATATCCCATTGTGTTAGAGGTAGTGAGCGCGGTGTTTTAACAACCCAACTCAGAAAGTATAGGAAATAAAAAAATCAAGGAGAAGACTAATGGTTAACATTGTAATGTATACGTTTACGTATAAAGACGAGAAAAATCAAGAGCATCTTAAATACGCGCGCGGTAAAGAGTATGCCGATGAGGTAGAGGCTGAATTACAAGCAAGAGGCGTTGAATATACAAAAAAAAAGTCGTTGCGTTGGAGGTGTGATTGCGTATGAAAATTGGTTCAATTATAACAGCAATTACTACATTTGCAATCTCGGTTGCACTTATCGTATTTTGTCAAAGTTTAATTTCGGGTGCTGGCTCGGTAGACGGCGCTGAAAAGGTTTCTGTAATTTTTACTTTTCCGCTATACATAATCTTTTTCGGTTTATTATGCGGTACAACGTTGACTTCATTAATAACGTCATTTACCTCGATATGGTCGTCACATAGATGGGTGATGATAACCGGTATAATTTTAACCTTTTTATCGGTTGCGGTAGTGTGTATAGATGTTTTAATGATTATAGAACTAGTAAAGATATTTTAATTTATCTAAGCTCCTCTGCTTAGAGGGTTTTTCATACCGCACCGTTCTAAATATTCCGAGTTTAGAACGGTGCAAACTTCCTACAAAAATTCATAAGGGAATTATAAAATGAAAGCATTTAAGAAAATAGTAAAAGGGTTTTTTATTTCTATTTTATCACTTGCGGTAGGGTTTAGCGTATTCTACGTTGCGTTTCCGACGCAGGCAAATGATGTTATAAATTGGACAGTAGAGCTTTTTGAAAAAGAAGAGCAGTCTACTGAACAACCGCCAGTGCAGGAACAACCGTCTGAACAAGACCCCGAGCCTGAACAACCTACACCGGACGAGCCCGAAGAACCGACGGACCCTGAGCCTGAACAACCTACACCGGACGAGCCCGAAGAACCGACGGACCCTGACCCTCAAATGGTATCGGTTGACGTTTACATGTGTGATACAAACGTAGGAGTTATTGAAATTGAACAGGATATTTTAGACGACAGGTCCGCGTTCGAGAGTTTTTGGTTAGAAAATTACGATACGACAATAAAGTCACAGATAGGTGAAGATTATATTTTATCTTCTTTTGAAATCTTTTCTAATGACCAAGAAAGCGCAATATGGCTTGAATATTTAAAACAGAAAAAGATAGAGTATGAAGATATAGTGTTTACATATTCCCCGTCAACTATAATGTATGACCTATCGGAAAACGAAAAAATTCTTTCAGGTAGTCTAACGGGGGGCGTATGTTTTATGTACGATAGCCACATCAATGACTATTTTGATGACAGTAAAATAATAACGAATTTTAATGAAGGAGAATACGAGTACCATTTTCAAATAGACGCTTTCGCTACAATGGAAGGTACGGTATATGTTCTTTTTAGAACAAGCGAATATGGCAACGGCACGACGGGGGTAACGATGATATTTAGTTTTACCGAGAATATAAAACAAGTTGTTATTTATAGTTTTAACATGACAGTTTGTTACAACGGTACCGTAGAGTTATAAACAGTAAAATTCCAGGTATTTTCCAAACGTTTGGAAAAATGCTGGAAAAATAAAAAAAACAAAAGGAGCAAAAAAAATGAATATTAGAGCACTAAGGAAAGAAAAAGGGCTGACTATCGTTGAGTTGGCAAACGAATTAGGCGTACCAAGAAGCACGCTTGCGTCCTGGGAGGTTGATACTTATACGCCTTCTGTAAGAGATTTAGAAAAGCTTTCTAAATACTTTGGCGTGGGTTTCGATACTTTGTTCGGTAGAGAATCAACGTTACCTACGGTAGTAGAGAAAAGACAAGTAAAAGAATTTCCTACCGTAGGGTACTATAAAACCACGGCAAGCCTTGAAGAATTAGAAAAATCTATCGAAGAAGATTTGGAAGACGTTAAATTTTCCTTCTTTCAGATAGGTTACAAGTTAAAACTTATAAACGAAACAGAGTTATATAAGCAACTAGGCCACGAAACTATTATTGATTACGCTGAAGCACGTTTTGGGTTTGGTAAATCCACTACGTATAACTTTATAAACGTTTACGATATGACATGTGACTTTAAAAACAAGGCGCAAATTAAACAAGATTTTAAGGGTTACAATTATTCGCAGTTAACTGAAATGACGAGAAGTCGCTGGGCATGTGATAGTTTGCCTTTGTACATAGAAAAAGGCGATAAAGTATCGGACATAAAGCGCTTTATATCTATATGGAATAAGACTAACGATAAAGGATTGTCGCTTGCAGGGGAAACGTTAAGAGAAGTTTTAACTAATTACGATGCACGTCATCCAAAAGAGTTGCCGTCGGCTAAATCTGAGCGATTAGACGTTGCACCAGGACAAATGAGCATTGACGACTATGAGTCTATCGATTCCGAAGGCAAGGAAGAATTCTTCCCGGCGCCAGTACAAGAACCGCAAGAAATTTCAGAGCCGATTAGCTCGAATGCTAACAAACAGAAATTCTATTCCACACCGGCAAAAATAAAAGAAGCTGTAAAGGACTTCTTAAAATTATACGGTTACAAAGTTATTTTTGACCCTGATAATACAGGCGGTGGAATTCGAATTGTTGCGGAAGAAGTATCTACATGTTTAACTGGCTATTTTTTAAAAAACTGGAACGAGATTTTTGATAATGCAGGCGTCGGTATATCAAATTGATAACAACGTAAGGTTTACTTGCGCAGTTATATAGGCGGGGGTTTCAGCTCCTTTTGTTTCCTCCGCCTAAAAAAATTTAAGTAAAGGAGCAAGTAT
>JAZRGZ010000011.1:0-14464 GCA_045644505.1 Christensenellaceae bacterium
AACTTGCCCTATTACGTTAAAGATTTCTTTGTGGGAATAGAATCTAGAACCACGCCTCTAACCCGATTAAATTACGCATATGATTTAAGAGTTTTTTTTGATTTTTTACGTAAAAAAATATTTAAGACTAAATCGCCGGAAAATATTTTATTGGATGACTTAAATAATTTAACCTCAACGGATATAGAATATTTTTTAAGTTATTTGTCCCACTATGAAATTAATGGTAAACTTGAAGTTTGCAACGAAAACGGCAAGGCTAGAAAACTCTCTACCTTACGCTCATTCTTTAAGCATTTATTTAATAAAAACATGCTTTTATCTAATATTGCATCTAAGGTTTCTATGCCAAAGTTGCACGAAAAAGAGATTATTAGACTTGAATCAGACGAAAAAAAGGACGAAATCGGCGATTTATTATACGTTGTTGAGAGCGGAAACGGTTTAACCAAACGCCAATCAGCCTATCACAACGCTACAAGGCTTCGCGATTCGGCTATTATTACGCTATTTTTAGGTACGGGAATACGTATAAGCGAGCTTGTAGGATTAAACGTTGAAGATTTTGATTTTAAGACGAATAGTTTTGTTGTTACTAGAAAAGGCGGTAATCGCGCAGTTTTGTATTTTAACGGAGAAGTTGCTTCTGCCCTTTCTGATTACGTAGAAAAACGTAAAATTGACGTTGAAAATTCTGTTAACCCAGAAGAAAACGCTATGTTTTTATCTTTACAATTAAAACGAATTTCAACCCGTCAAGTGCAAGAGTTGGTAAAAAAATATGCTAAAATTATTTCCCCGTTGAAAAAAATTACACCGCATAAATTACGCAGTACTTACGGTACAAACTTGTATAGGCAAACTAAGGATATTTACGTCGTTGCAAACTGTCTTGGTCATAGTGACGTAAATACCACTAAGAAACACTATGCAGCAATCACCGAAGATGTCAGAAAAAATGCAGCGCAAATCTATACAATTAATAATAAGAAATAAAAATAATAGTAAATGAAAAGAAGGCATTTCGCCTTCTTTTTTACTCTAAAATTTTAGTAATTTTGATAATTTTATAATTTTTATCGTTTTCTATACACTTTCCGCAGCTGTCGCATTTCTTTTTGGGGTTTAAGTCGCAAAATTGGTCGCATTCGCCACAATCGGTACATATTCTGTCGTACAATTTACAATTAATCACTTTTTCTTCCATATCACCATTATACCCTTATCTAGAAATAAAATCAACTGTTTTTTAAAATAAAAATTAAACGTTTGTTTGACATTTTTAATTTTAAGTGATATAATAATTATATGAAAAAAGAAGAATTAGAGTTGAAATTAAATGAAGTTTATGATTTTACGGTTGATTTTATCGCTCAAAACGGTTTTCCGCCGTCTGTAAGAGAAATTTGCGCAACTTTAAATATAAAATCAACCGCTACTGCTTATTCTTATCTAAATAAGTTAAAAAACAAAGGTTTACTAGATAAATCGCCATTAAAAAAACGTGCTATTATCTTGCCTTATAAAAATTTGCAATTTAAGAATATACCTGTCATTGGTATGGTAAGAGCAGGTTCACCGATATTTGCTGTGGAAAATCTTGACGGTTATTGCCCTTTGCCCCCTGAGTTTTCTAACTCTAACGTGGATTATGCACTACGAGTTGATGGCGATAGCATGATTAATGCTGGTATTTATGATAAAGATTTGATAATAGTTAAAAAACAAGAATATGCTCAAAATGGTGAAATAGTCGTTGCGCTAATTGATGACAGCGCTACGGTAAAAAGATTTTATAAGAATAACGATAAGATTATCCTTCACCCTGAAAATGATGCCATGTCTGATATGATATTTGATAAAGTTGAAATTTTAGGCGTTGTAAAAGGATTAATTAGAAGATTTTAGAAAAAAACCTTGATTTTATAAATCAAGGTTTTTTATTGCAATTTTACAGTGTTCGTAAGTTATTCCGCCTTGTAAGTACGCTATATACGGAGGCTTTACGGGTGCATCAGCAGATAATTCAATAGAAGCGCCTTGCACAAAACAACCGGCAGCCATAATTACTTCGTCAGTGTAACCGGGCATCTCCCAAGGCATAACCGAAACATGACTATCTATGGGTGAATTTTTTTGTATAGATTGAATAAACGATATAAGTTTATCTCTATCATTAAACATAATTGACCTTGTGATATCATAAGGCAACTTACCAACTTCGGGAGAAGTTTGGTAACCCAACTCACTTAGAACAGCACCGAAAAGCAGGGATCCTTTTAACGCTTGTAAGACTACGTGTGGAGCCATAAACACCCCTTGGAAAAAGTTTTGATACCCCGTTTGATACGAACCAACTTCTCCTCCAATTGACGGCGCGGTGAGACGGTTTTGAACTAATTCGATATATTTTGTGTCGCCAGCAACGTAACCCCCTGTAAACGCTATTCCGCCTCCGGGATTTTTTATAAGAGAACCTGCTATAACGTTAGCTCCGACTTGGGTAGGTTCAAACTTTTCTACAAACTCGCCATAGCAGTTATCTACGAATACACACCCGTTAAAACCGAGCTCTCTAACGTAATTAACTGCATTTTTAATATCTTCGATACAAATCGGGTCACGCCACTCATATCCCCTAGAACGTTGGATATATATCATATCGGGCATAGATTCTGTAAGCGATTTTTTTATCGCTTCAAAGTCAATTTTATCGTTTTTAAGAGGTAGATAATCAAATTGTATACCAAAATCCTTTAACGACCCTACCCCATCCTTGTATATAACGTCGAGCAAGGTGTCATACGGTCTACCAGAAATAGCTAAAACTTTGTTATTAGGTCTTAAAATACCGTATAAAGATAGTGAAATTGCATGAGTGCCTGATACGATATTTGGACTGCATACTGCCGATTCTGCACCGAAAATATCAGCAAAAAGCTGATTTAATTTATCTCTGCCCTCATCGCCGTATCCGTAGCCCGACGACCCTGAAAAGTGTCTTAAAGCAATCTGGTTTTTTTGAAAAGCTTTTAATACTTTTTCTTGATTAAATAAAGCTATGTCTTCAAGTATACTAAACTGTTTAGTTAGCGCCTTTTCGCATTTTTCTATAATTTGTAAGTTCATAAGTTCTCCATAATTTTATCTACTAAATTTAATTCGTTTGGGTCTAATATTATAAGACCTGGAATTTTTTTAAAAAAAGTTATTTGTCTTTTGGCATAATGACGTGTATTTAATTTAATTAAATCGACGGCACATTTTAAATCAATGTTTCCTTGTAGATAATCGTAAATTTCTTTATATCCTATTGCTTGCATGCATTGATTTTCATTTGTTACGCCTAGACTAATTAAGGACTTTACTTCATCAATTAAACCGTTTTGTATCATTAGGTCGACGCGCTTATTAATTCGTTGATATAAAGTATCTCTATCAAAATTGAGTGAATAAGCCTTAAAATCATATAACGGAATTTCTTCGTCTTTAATATCTGACTTTAAGTACCCACTTTCATAAATCTCTAACGCCCTCACAACGCGTTTAAGGTCGTTAAAGTGTAGTTTAGAAGCTGATATCGGGTCGACCTTTTTTAATAATTCAAACACGTGTTCATTGCCGAATTTTTCTGCTAAACGAAAGTATTTTTCGCGTGCGTCTAAATTTGCAACTGAATTTCCGTATGAAAAATCAAATAAAAGCGATTTAATATAAAAACCAGTACCACCACAAATTATAGGTATTTTGCCTTTATCTATTATAGATTTTAGTATTGGAGTTGCAAGTTCTTTATAGTCACCAACCGAAAAAGTGTTTTTGGGTTCACAAACATCTATCATATGATGTTTTATACCTTGCATTTCTAAATCAGTAACTTTTGCTGTTCCAACGTTGAGTTTTTTATATACAGTTAGAGCGTCTGCGCAGATAATTTCAGTATCTAATTTCTTTGCTAAGTCTATTGCTAGATTAGATTTTCCCGAAGCAGTAGGTCCGCAAATAACTATTAGTTTATTTTTTACAATATTCTTTTGAACCATTTATCAATTTCCGTTCTTGTAATCCTTACCGCAACAGGTCTTCCGTGCGGACATTTTAATCCTAAGTTATTTTTTAACATTGAAATTAAAAGCGAAATTTCATCGTCTTTTAAATTATCGCCTGATTTTATAGCTGAACGACACGCTTTAACTGCAATTTTTTCTCTTAAAAGGTCTTTTATAGTTATCGTTTTTAATGATGCAAGGTCTGAAATGACGTCAAAAAAGAAATTTTTAATATTTAAACCTGCAATTATAAATGGTACTGAATAAACAGAAATTATATTTACGTCGTTAGAAACAACTTCTATTCCCAAAGAATTAAAAATTTCAATGTTTTCTTGAATAAAGTTGAATTCGTAAGCATTTAAATTAACGTCAAAAGGGACAATTAACGGCTGAGAAATTACATCAGAATTTTCAATTTGCGAACAAAATTTGTCGAATAAAATTCTTTCGTGTGCGGCGTGCTGGTCAACAATATACAAATCTTCCCCATCGTCTAGAAACAAATAAGTGTTCAAGGCTTGTCCAACAATTCTAAGTTCTTTTTCAATGGTAATAGTAGGCTGAACTATCTGAATTTTTTCTTGTTGATTTTCAAGTGATTCCAAATACTTTTTATTTTCAGCAAAAATATCGGCAATTAAGTCACTATTTTTAGATTGTTCTTTTTTTTCGACGTCATTAAAAACAAGCTTATCAAATTTAAAGGTTTCATGCTTTAACTTTTCTTCATTATGTGTGGTATAATCAATAGTGTTTTCGCCTTTGTTTTTCACGTTTTCAACGATAATATTAAGTGCATCTTGCGTTCCATCTAAAACCTTAGAAACAACTGAGTATACTGCCCCGTAAACAATTTGATTATTTTGAAAACGAACGTCTAATTTGTTAGGATGAACGTTGCAATCAACTACGTCGGAGGGAATTTCAACGTTTAGTAAGTAAAATGGATATCTTCTTTTCATCAAATAGCCAGAGTAAGCGTTTGAAATTGCCGAAGCAATTGTTTGGTTTTGTACAAAACGTCCATTCAAAAACACTGTTTGATAGCTTCTATTACCTTTTGAATATTCTGGTTTTGCAAGGTACCCCTTGATTTTAACGCCGTTTTTAACAGTATCTATAAAATGACATTGCTTTAATGCGGAAACTCCGTAAACGTTAATAAATGCTGATTCAAAACCGTCACCAAACGACGTTAACACTTGCTTGCCGTCGCAATAAAGCTTAAACGAAACGTCAGGATTGCCTAAAATAAAGCGAGCCATTGTAACAATTATCTCACTTTCCTCAGATTTTTCCGATTTTAAGAATTTTTCTCTGGCAGGAGTGTTAAAAAATAAATTATCAACCGTTATTGTTGTTCCGTCTTGTGAAGCGCTATCTTGTGGTAGTCCTGTTAAACCACCCTCTGAATAAATCATAGCACCGAATTGTTGATCTTTTGGCTTAGAGAGAATTGTAAGTTTGGAAACCGAAGCTATACTTGGTAGGGCTTCGCCTCGAAATCCTAAGGTATTAATGTTATATAAATCGTCAATAGTTGTGATTTTACTTGTTGCGTGAGATAGTAAAGCTTTATTTAATTGTGATTTTTCTATTCCGCATCCGTCGTCACTGACACAAATTGATGAAATACCACCTTGCATAACGGAAACTTCGATGTTATTTGCGTTAGCATCCAAACTATTTTCTACAAGCTCTTTTACAACTGATGCCGGGCGTTCTACCACTTCCCCAGCCGCAATACGGTTATAAATTTTACTGCTTAAAACGTTAATATTTGCCATTATTTTTTACCCGATACTTTTTCGTATAAATCTGTAAGAATAATAAAAGCTTGCATAGGCGATAAATTATTTAAATCTAAATCTTTTATAATTCTTTCAGTTTCATTCGTACTATCTTGTGTTTGCGAGGTCTTTTCTTGATAATTTGCATCAATTGATAGGTGCGATTTTTCCAAGGACGATAAAATATTTTTTGCTTTTAAGGTAATTTCTTTATCGATTCCAGCAAGTTCGGCAACTTCTATACCGAAGCTTCTATTTGCGCTTCCGCGCATTATTTTACGCAAGAAAATTACGTTGCCTTGCATTTCACGGACTGAAATTTTATAATTTTTAACCCCTCGTAAAATTTCTTCTAGTTCAGTAAGTTCATGATAATGCGTTGCAAAAAGAGTTTTTGCGCCTATTTTTGTAGTTATATATTCAACGACAGCCCACGCTATACTTAAACCGTCAAAAGTACTTGTACCTCTACCGATTTCGTCTAAGATTACAAGACTTTTATCGGTTGCGTTGTTTAAGATATAAGCGGTTTCTGACATTTCAACCATAAAAGTACTTTGGTCTGAGGTTAAACTGTCACTTGCGCCAATTCTGGTAAATATTCTATCAACTAACGGAATTTCAGCTAATTTTGCCGGAACAAAACAGCCGATATGAGCCATAAGAACTATTAATGCGTTTTGGCGCATGTATGTTGATTTTCCAGCCATATTAGGTCCAGTTATAATTGCAGTTCGATTATCGTTATCGTCTAACAAACAATCGTTGGGAATAAACTTAATTTTAGATGAGCATTCTACAACTGGATGTCTACCGTCAACAACGTTAAATCTGTTTGAATCGCCAAGTAATATAGGCTTAACGTAGGAGTTTTTCTTTGAAACTAATGCAAACGATAATATGACGTCAAGCTCGGCTATTGCGTCAGATGTATCTTTTAAACGTCCAATATTTTGTCTTAATATTTCTAAAATTTGATTGTACAATTCGAGTTCTAGTTTATTTGCCTTGTCTTCGCAAGAATAAATCTTCACCTCTAATTCTTTTAGTTCTTCGGTCACAAAACGTTCGCCGTTAGTCAACGTTTGCTTTCTTTGATAATAATAAGGAACTTTATCTTTAACCGAATTAGTAACTTCTAAATAGTAACCAAAAACTCTGTTGTAACCCGCTTTAAGCCCTTTAATCCCAGTTAATTCACGTTCTTTTTCTACAAGCTCACTAAGAGCGTCTTTACTGTTTTTAGAAAAACTACGAAGCTCGTCTAATTCTTCATTATAACCGCTTTTTATATATTGACCGTCTTCTTCTTTATCGTTTATTGGGTCAACAATTGCCATACTTAAAAGTTTTGCAAGTTCAGAAAAATCTCCTATTCTTTCATTAATATCATTAATAATTTGAGATGAAATACCGGATAATTGAAATTTAATACTTGGTAAAACTGATAATGAATTGCTTAAATTTACGCAATCGGCAGGCACAAGGTTATTATTTGAAATTTTACCAGAAATTCTTCCGATGTCTCTAAACCCTGTTAAACTTTCAAGTAATGTTTGACGAGTTAAATTATCGTTATAAAAAGCTTCGACACCATCTAAACGGTATTCAATTTGATTTAAGTTCGATAAAGGCGAAACTATCCATGATTGAAGTTTTCTTGCACCCATACTGGTTTTAGTTTTGTCCAAAACCCAAGAAAGCGTACCGTATTTTTTCCCATCTCTTAAAGTCTTAATTAACTCTAAATTTCTTATGGTGTTTTGGTCTAGCATCATGTTATCTTTCTTATCAACTTTTTTTAGTGTGTTAAAGTTGATTAAAGCATGCATTTGCGTCTGTTTTAGATAAGATATCAATGCACCAGCTGAACAAATACAAAGGTCGTCATCTTTTATATTCATTACTGATAACGTTTTAACGTTTAGTTGTTTTTTAAGACAATTTAACGCTAATTCTATATTAAATTCACTCTCTGCAATAACAGTAAATTTGGGAAGTATTCCTTGCAAAACTAACGGAGAATTACAAAAGATATTATTAGCAGAATTATTTGAAATAATTTCAGTCGGAGAGTATTTTACTAAAACATCGGTAAGTTCCGATAAATAATTTATGCCTTCAAATGTTTGAGTAAAAAATTCGCCCGTAGTAATATCTGCCCATGATACCGACGCCTTTTTTATTCCACAATAAACACTCATTAAAAAGTTATTAGATTTATCGTCTAAAAATTCGTCACTGACTGTACCAGCCGTTACAACTTTAACGACCTCACGATTAACTAAGTTTTTATCAGCAGGATTTTTAAACTGTTCGCAAATTGCGACTTTTTCGCCAAGACTTACGAGTTTAGAAATATATGAATCAGCTGAATGAAAAGGTACGCCACACATTGGGGCACGCGTTTCTAGACCGCAATCCCTACCGGTTAGTGTCAAATCAAGCATCGCCGAAGCCTTTACCGCATCGTCAAAAAACATTTCGTAAAAATCGCCTAGCCGATAGAAAATGATACAATCAGGATACTGAGCTTTAATTTGCTGATATTGTTGCATCATCGGCGATAATTGATATTTTTCTTTACTCATCTACAACCTCACCCAACAAAGAAACTCCGTTGGTTTTTTCTATTTTAACGTTTACAAATTTTCCTATTAAATTATCTTCTGACGAAAAATACGCCATGCGACCGTACGTATCTCTACCGATATATTTTAATTTTTTATTATCGTAATCTTCACACAAAATTTCTACGGTTTTGCCTATGTATTTGGAGGTATCCTCGTGGCTAATTTTATTTTGTAAATCTATTAATCTTATAATTCGTTTTTTTGCTATTTCGGACTCAATTTGATTGTCCATTTTATCTGCAACAGTTCCTTTTCTTCTAGAATATATAAAAGTAAACGCGCTTGAAAATCTAACTTTTTCAACTAAATCCAAAGTCTGTAAAAAGTCTTCTTCCGTCTCCCCTGGAAAACCTACCATAATATCACTGGTAATACAAATATCAGGTATCACTTTTTTTAATATACTGATTCTGTTTAGATAATCTTCGCGTGTGTATTTTCTGTTCATACTCTTTAATACAGAATTAGAACCTGCCTGAACAGGAAGATGTATACTTTTACACGTTTTATTACTTTTAGCAATAGAATTTATAAGTTTTTCGGTTAAATCTTTGGGGTGGTTTGTCATAAACCTTAATCTAAATTTACCCTCAATTTTAGAAATTTCATCTATTAAATAAGAAAAATCAACGTTTTCTAAATCATTACCGTAAGAGTTAACGTTTTGACCTAAAAGAGTAATTTCTTTGTAGCCTTGTTGTATTAACGATTTGCACTCTTCAATGATGTATTCTGGTTTTCTACTTCTTTCTCTACCTCGAACGTAAGGAACAATACAATAGGTACAGAAATTATTGCAACCGTACATGATATTCACCCATGCGTTAGGATAACTCGTACGTGTTTTTGGAGTTCCTTCAACTATTTCTCCTTCGGTTTGCAAAATTTCCGTAATTTTTTTCTTAGAGTTAAGCTTTTTAATAAATAAACGCTTAAAATCTTCAAGATTGTGTGTGCCAAATATAATATCTAAAAACGGAAATTTTTTTCTTAAAATTTCGGCATAACCGTTTTGCTGTGTCATGCAACCACCGACAGCAATAATAACGTCTTTATTATTTTTCTTTAAGCTTTTAAGTGCGCCAATATTACCCTCTGCTTTATCTTCCGCATTTTCTCTTATGCAACAAGTATTAAAAACTATAACGTCGGCTTTATTAACTTCTGTGGTTTCAGAATAACCCAGTTCAGTCAAAATACCCGCTATTTTTTCAGACTCGTGAACGTTCATTTGACAGCCATACGTGGTTATAAAATATTTTTTTGTTAGATTATCTATTTTTTTCATAGTTTATATAGTAAACTAAAATAAAAATTTTGTCAAATTTATCTACTAAATTTTAGAATAAATAAAGCCTTATGAAACATACTAAAAACATGAAAAAATGGCTTAAAATCGTTTTATTTATAATAATAGGGCTTTTGATTATTATATTCGGTATTTTTTGTATGTTGGCTGTATCTGTAAAAAACGTTAAGCTTGACGAAAACAAATTGATTAATATCAACAATTCAATCGTTTATTATGACGTTTATAATAACGTCTTAAAAGAAAATGGCGTTATTAACAATTCTGTAAGTATAGACCAATTGCCCGACCACGTAAAAAACGCTTTTATATCAATAGAAGATAAAAGATTTTATTCACATAACGGTGTTGACTATAAAGCATTAACAAGAGCAATGTTTAGAAACCTTAAATCTGGATTTTTAAAAGAGGGTGGTTCTACTATTAGTCAACAATTAATAAAAAACACTCATTTATCTAACGAAAAGACATTTAAAAGAAAACTTTCAGAAATTAAACTAGCTAAACAATTAGAAAAAAAGTTTACAAAAAACGAAATCTTAGAAAAATATTTAAACACTATTTATTTTGGCGATAACTGCTATGGAATAGACAATGCCTCAAATTACTATTTTAATAAATCTGCAAAAAATTTAACTATAAACGAGTCGGCTTCTCTTGCCGGGTGTATTAAAGCACCATCACATTACTCGCCTACCGCAAATGAAGAAAAAAATTTTAATAGAAAAAACATAGTACTTGAACAAATGTACAATCAAGGTTATATTACAAAACAAGAATTTGAGGATAACGTCACTAAAAAAGTTATGGTTAATATTCAAGAAAAAAACGGATATGATGCGCTTGATTTAATAAAGTCAGAAGTGAATGAATTTATAAATGAAAATTTATACGGAAAAGGAAAAATTCACATATACACTTCAATAGACCCAAAAATTCAAGAAAAATTAGAAAATACTATTAACAATATAGACATTAAATCGGATAAAACTGCTGTAATTCTTAATAAAAATAATCAAATATTAGCTTACTATTCGACAGTTAAAGACGATAACAGACAACTCGGCTCTACAATTAAGCCAATTTTGGTTTATGCGCCTGCAATAGAAACTGGTACTGTTGACTCTTGTTCTTTTATAAACGACGAAAAAACTGATTTTAACGGTTATTCACCCTCAAATTATAACGAAATTTATTATGGGCAGGTTACAGTTAAAGAGAGTTTAGCTAAAAGTTTAAACATTTGCTCTGCTAAAATTATGAATTTGACGGGAGTTGAAAATTGTATTAATTATGCAAAAAAAACTGACGTAGTTTTTACTGAAAATGATTTTAATCTTTCATCTGCATTAGGTGCGACCGAAAAAGGCGCAACTTTAACACAGATAACTTCGGCTTATAACGTTTTTATAAATAAAGGTTTTTTTACTACACCTACCTGCATTTTTAATATAAGACAAGAGAGTTTACAAAAAAATTTTGAGCAAGAAAAAAGGCAGATTTTTTCTGATGATACGTGTTATATTGTAAATGACATGCTTAGATACACGGTGTCTAACGGAACAGCAAAACAGCTTTCATACAACGACTTTCCCATATGCGCAAAAACAGGTACGGTTGGCAATAAAAACGGAAATACAGATGCTTATTGCATATCATATACAAACGACTATATTGTAGGAGTTAGATTTAGTAATAAAAAAGATACGATAATGTCTAACAGCATTACCGGTGGTAATATGCCAAGTATTATATCAAGTGAGATTTGGAACGATTTATATGATAATTCAACGCCAACAAAATTTGAAGAATGCTCGTCGGTGAGAAAAATATATATTGATAAAATAAGTTTTGATAAAGATAAAATAATTGAAATTGCAGATTCTAACGCGCCTAAACGCTATACACAACTTGAATTATTTACTAAAAACAGTAGTAATAAAAATATTTCAACGAGGTTTACAAGTCCAAAAATTGAAAAACCAAATTTATTAGTAAATTCAAATGGAATTTGTATAAGATTATGTCTAACAGAATACTATGAATATTTGATTTATAAAGCTGAAAACGGTTTAAAAGAAAAAATATACGATTCAAATATGCAAGGTAAATTTTCTGAATTTATAGATAAGGAAATTTTACCAAACACTGAATATAGTTATAGCATAATCCCCTACTTTAAAGGCAAAAATCAAACTTTTTATGGAGATGAGATTTATTTAAACAAAATAAAAACGCCCGCAAATGAAATTGCAGGCGAAGATTGGTGGAGTGACGAACTTAATTAAAGTTCTATCTTTTCTATATTTTGCATTGCTTGTTCGATAAGTTCTTCTACGTCAAGTTTTTGTTCGGCTTTGATAACCTTTTCAAGATTAGGTTTGATTGCGGGAAATTTCGGTAAAAATACAGTACAGCAGTCTTCGTAAGGAAGAATTGACGTTTCATAGGTGCTAATTTTACGTGAAATATCTATTATATCGTTTTTATCAAACATTATCAATGGGCGTAATACAGGCATAGTCACAACAGAATTTGATGAAGTAATACTTTCAATAGTCTGACTAGCAACTTGACCCAAACTCTCTCCCGTAATAATTGCCTGCGAACCGATTTTTTTAGATAATCGTTCGGCAATTCTCATCATAAAGCGCCTCATTAAGGTAATCATGAATTCTTCGGGACAATTTTCGTGTATAGCTTCTTGAATTTGAGTAAAAGAAACCACGTAAAGATTGATCCCCCCGTTATATTCCCCTACCATTTTTGTAAGTTCTATAACTTTTTCTTTTGCTGCCTCTCCCGTATAAGGAAAACTATGAAAATGTAAGCAATCTAATTTCATACCACGTTTTGCTGTTAAATAACCGGCAACTGGACTGTCAATTCCGCCTGAAATAAGTAGCAAACCTTTACCAGCCGAACCTACGGGCATACCGCTTAACGTATGAATTAGTTCGGTATAAACAAAAGTTTTACCGTCTTCTCTTATGTCAACGTAAACGGTAAAGTCGGGATTTCTTACGTCAACGCTTAAACTTTGATTGCTTTCAAGTAACCTACCACCAATATAAGCTGACGTTTGAACGGAATTCGGTTCAAAAGTTTTATCTGCTCTGTTAGTTTCTACCTTAAACGTACCTATTTTATCAGAACAAAGTACTATACAAGCTTTAACTATTTCTTCTAAGACGTTGTCAACAACGTAACATCTGCTATAAGTATGAATACCTGCTATTTTTTCAATTTTAGACGTAATTAAAGAGTAATCAGAATCTTCAAAATCTTCAATTAAATATCTACTGTGCATAACGTTAAAGGTGTGGTTTATACCCCTTAACGATTTTTTTACGTTTTCTTTAAGTAATTTTTCAAAATATCCGCGGTTTTTTCCTTTTAAGTGAATTTCACAATACCTTAATATAATAGCATTTTTCATTTTGTCATTATTCCTTTTAGTTTTCGAGCAATTTCATTTAATGAATTTATTAAATATTCGGCTTCTTGCGCTGTGTTATCTTGTGAAAAGCTTATTCTTATCACACCGTCTAACACGTTATTATCATAGCCACAGGCTTCAATAACTCTACTAAATCTATTTTTTGAAGAACAAGCCGAGCCGTTGCCTACCAGTATACCCTTTTCTTCTAGTGAGTGCATTATAACTTCTCCACGCAACCCAACAGCAGAGATACTTAAAATATACGGGCTACAATTGTCGGAAGATATTATATTAAACAATTCTTTATCTAGACCGTTTCTGACGGTATTATTGAGCGTTTGAACGTATTCAAAGTTATTTTTTATATTATAATAATGTTCTTTTGTAACTAAATCAAAAACTTTTATTCCAAAAACGTTTTCCGTTCCACTTCTAAGACCGTTTTCTTGACCTCCGCCTAAAATTAAGGGTGAAAGTTTAGAATTTTTGCGTTTTATTAAAGCGCCAACACCCTTTAATCCGTTGATTTTATGAGCGCTTATAGAATAATAATCTATGCTATCAGATAAAGAAAAAGCAATTTTACCAAATGCTTGAACACCGTCAACGTGAATTAAAATTTTAGAATTTAGTTTTTTTAAATGTTCGGAGATTTTATTCACGTCATTAATTGCGCCTGTTTCGTTATTTACGTGAATAAGTGAAACAAAATCTATTCTGTTATTTTTAGCATAGTCATAAAGTTTGTTAACGTCGACGCTTCCGTCGGGCAAAAGGTCTATAAATTCTACCTTTTCACCGTTATTTTTTTTCTCTAAAAAACAAGAATTAACAGACGCGTGTTCGCCTTTATCAGTAACAAAAACTCCCCTTTTTACAGCACCAAAAATAGCAGTATTATTACTTTCCGAACCACAGGATGTAAAAATAACGTCGTGTTGTCTTGCTCCCAAGACATTTAGTATCGTATCTTTTGCTGATTTTAAATACTTAGAAACGTTTAATCCATCCCTATATAAAGCCGAAGGGTTAAAATAAAATTCATTATAAAAGTTCTTAGCCTGTTCTATTGCGTCTAAACTTGGTTTAGTAGTTGCGGCGTTATCAAAATATATCATCTAAAATCCTTTTCTAAGACAGTTTTTCCTGTAAACTTAATTATATGGGCTATAAATTTTTCCGTACATTGCAAAATTAGAATATTTTTTTCGCCTGAAATAGTTACACAAAGATAAAAC
>JAZRGZ010000012.1:0-2065 GCA_045644505.1 Christensenellaceae bacterium
AACTGCATTGATAACCGTACCGCCTTCTAACCCGTAAAAGTTTTTTAACAAAGGTAATTTAAAAGTTAAGTGTGTAATGCCTTTTTCTGCATAAGTTAACGGAAATTCTCCATCGGGTGAAAACCCTTTTACTGGAAAAGACAAATCCTTTAAGGTTTTTAAGTAAGCTATGTCTCCCCAACCAGCCTCTTCGTTACAACCAATTAGAAAACGGAATTTTTTATTAGGCTTTATTCCGCTATCTTTTAACGCTTTTAAGGCGTAAAGGTTCATAAGCGTTAAACCTTTGTCGTCTGATACACCCCTGCCGTAATAAATTCCGTTCACTTTTGTTAGTTCGTAGGGTGGTGTGTTCCAGCCCTCCCCTTCGGGAACAACGTCTAAGTGTCCGATAAGACCGATTTCTTCGCCTTCACCGTAGATAATCTCACCTGCGTAATCGTCGTAGTTTTTTGTTTCAAACCCGAAGCTTTCTGCAAGACTTAAAAAGTAACGTAGCGCTTTTTTATTTTCCACACCAAACGGTGTTCCTTCTTCACCTGCGTTTTTTACGCTCTTAAAAGAAATGAGTGTGGTTAATTCTTTAATAAAACTATCAAAACAGTTCATATTGACACTCCTTGTATTTTGTTCCTAAACATTATATAATATAATTATACAAATTGCACTTGTT
The DNA here is from genome assembly GCA_045644505.1 of Christensenellaceae bacterium. Taxonomy (GTDB): domain Bacteria; phylum Bacillota; class Clostridia; order Christensenellales; family Borkfalkiaceae; genus UBA1259. The sequence goes on from JAZRGZ010000012.1 coordinate 674, forward strand.
TTTGTGTATAATTTGTTTTTTTATTTTGTGAAAATAAAAAAATGTGGTAAAATACCTATATGAACGAAAGCCAACTCCACGCTGGGCATAGAGAAAGGATGATTAATAGGTTTCTCAACTATCCCGAAAGCTTAAACGACCACGAAATTTTAGAAGTTTTGTTATATAACTTTATTCCAAGAGTAGACACCAATCCTCTCGCTCATAGAATATTGAGAGTGTTTGGAAGTTTAAGTGCTGTTCTTAATGCAACCCAAAAAGAGTTGATGACTGTTAAAGGTGTTGGGCTTAAAATCGCAACGGGTTTAATGATAATCGGAAACATGTACAATCGCGTTACAAAAGAAGAGAAAACTAAACCCGAAGAAAAATGGGGAACACCCGAAGCTATATTTAATAATTTAAGAAAAATGATTACAGATTTTGAACACGAAAGTTTTGTAATGATATTACTGGGCGATAAGTACGTTAAACTGTTTCATCTTGAATTTGAAGATAAGAATAAGAAAAGCGTTACGATGGACGTGCCGGAAGTTTTGTCAGCGATTGCTGTTTATAAACCCATTTTTGCCGTCGTTGCGCACACTCATCCTAGTGGTAATCCCCAACCTAGCGTTCAAGACGATTTTACCACAAAGAAATTAAATATTTTATGTGAAATTCATAACGTCAATCTTTTGGACCACGTAATTTTGACAAAAAACGATAAGTTCAGCTATTTTACAAGCGGGCGTATGGATTACGTTAAAAAAATTGCTGACATATACAATCTTTTAATGAAAGTTAAGGAGAACGGAAATGAGTAAAGTAAGAACACGTTTTGCGCCCAGTCCCACGGGCTATCTTCATATTGGCGGTCTTAGAACTGCTCTTTACGGGTTTTTGTATTCTAAAAAATACGATGGGGATTTTATATTAAGAATAGAAGATACTGATACTGCGAGATATGTAGACGGTTCGGTGCAAATTATTTACGATACTATGAGAGATTCTGGCGTTATGTACGACGAAGGTCCTGACGTTGGTGGCGACTATGGTCCTTACGTTCAAAGCGAAAGGCGAGATATTTATCTTAAATATGCCAAAAAACTTGTAGATGCGGGCGGTGCTTATTATTGTTTCTGTTCGCACGAAAGGATTGCTTCCTTAAAAGACGATGAAAGTAATTTACGTTACGACAAACACTGCTTGAATCTTTCTAAGGAAGAAGTAGAGAAAAAAATTAATGCAGGCGAAAGTTACGTTATTCGACAAAACGTTCCCTTAGAAGGCGTAGGCTCTTATCATGACCTTGTTTACGGCGATATTTCAGTAGACTATAAAGATATTGAAGATGGAATACTTATTAAAAGCGACGGTATGCCGACCTACAATTTTGCCAACGTTGTCGAC
>JAZRGZ010000013.1:0-48148 GCA_045644505.1 Christensenellaceae bacterium
ATGTCCAGTCTTTTCTTTTAAGTCTAAAACGTCTTTTAACGTGTTTTCGGGGGAAAGGTTAGAATCGCTTTTAACAAATCCAGCTTTGAAACTCTTAACACGAGCAACCATCTTTGCTTGGCTCTCAATAGTTTGAGCGCCGTATATGAAAGAAACACCGCCTTCTTTTGCAAGAGCAACCGCAAGCCTGTCACCAGAAACCGATTGCATTATAGCAGAAACCATCGGTATATTTAACGAAATAGCGCTTTCTTCGCCTTTCTTAAACTTTACTAACGGAGTCTTTAAACTGATGTTAGCAGGGATACAGTCTTTACTTGAATAACCGGGAATAAGTAAATATTCGTTAAAAGTATGTGCGGGTTCGTTGATGTACTTTGCCATTATAACTTTTCTCCTTAAAAACAAACTTGATTTTAATGTAATTTTTGATATTTTATCACTAATAACCGCCAATGTCAATTAAATATATTATATTTAAAAACATTAAAAGGGTTAATTTGACAAAAAAAGCCTTAAAAACAGTTGACAAGCAATATTTATACCTTTATAATATCTAGTGTAAAGATAAATTGCTTTACACCTTAAAACTATGGAAAAAGATTTTATATACGTAGAACTTTTTGAAATCTATAAAAACCTTTTAACCGACCGTCAGAGGCAGATGTTTTCGTCGATATACCTATACGACTTATCGCTTTCGGAAGTTGCAGAGCCTGAGAATATGTCAAGACAAAGCGTTTACGACGCGGTAAAAAAGGTTAAGAATAAGTTAGACGAATACGAAAAAGCGTTGGGATTAAGACAAAAATTTAGAGAGATAAATACTCAAATAAGTCAAATCAACGACAAAGAGTTTATAGAAAAAATAAGGGAAATTATAATAAGATAATGGCGCTTTTTTCAGGCTTATCCGAAAAACTAAATCATATTTTCAGTAAACTCACCAAGCACGGTAGACTTACCGAACTTGAAATTAAGACTGCTATGCGTGAAGTTCGTATCGCGCTTTTAGAAGCAGACGTCAATATTTCGGTAGTAAAATCTTTCGTGGCTCGCGTTTCAGAACGCGCAGTAGGACAAGAAATTTTAAAAAGTTTAAGTCCTACTCAACAAGTAATTAAAATCGTCAACGAAGAACTCATAGAACTTATGGGTTCGTCAAACTCTAAATTAAACGTTTCTTCTAATCCGCCGACAATTATAATGATGGCAGGTTTACAAGGCGCAGGTAAGACAACCTTAGTCGGTAAACTTGGTTTACTACTTAAAAAACAAGGTAAAAAACCCTTGTTAGTTGCGTGCGACGTCTATCGTCCCGCGGCAATTAACCAGTTAAAAGTAGTTGGCAGTCAAGCAGGTTGTCAGGTTTTTGAAAAGGGACAAGGCAACCCCGTTAAAATTGCCAAAGAAGGCGTTGAATATGCAAAATCTTTCGGTTTTGATACCGTTATAATAGACACGGCGGGTCGACTTCAAATAGACGAAGACCTGATGCAAGAACTAGAAAAAATCAAAGCACAAGTCAATCCGTCGGAAATACTTTTAGTCGTTGACTCTATGACAGGTCAAGTGGCAGTCGAAGTCGCAGATACCTTTAACAAAAGGTTAGAAGTAACGGGTTTAGTATTGACTAAGCTTGACGGCGATACCAGAGGCGGTGCAACGCTCTCGATGAAAGCCGTTACGGGTAAACCCATTAAATACTGTTCAGTAGGCGAAAAACTCGCTGATTTAGAGCCGTTCTATCCAGACCGCATGGCTAACCGTATCTTAGGTATGGGCGACGTTTTAACGCTTATTGAAAAGGCGCAAGAAGCCGTTGACGAAGCCGAAGCTCGCAAAATGGAAAAGAAGTTTAGGGAAAATTCTTTTACCTTAGACGATTATCTTTCGCAGTTTGAAACCATGAACAAAATGGGTGGACTTAAAAACGTTATGTCAATGCTCCCCGGCATGGGAAGTAAGTTTAAAATAAGCGAAAACGACGTAGACGAGAAGAAACTCGTAATGATGAAAGCGGTTATTCAGTCTATGACCATGAAAGAACGCGAAAATCCGCAAATTATAAATTCTTCGAGAAAGCAGAGAATTGCTAAGGGAAGCGGAACTACCGTTCAAGACGTCAACAGGGTACTAAAACAGTTTGAACAAACCAAACTAATGATGAAACAAATGAAAAACAATAAATTATTTAGAAATATTTAAGGAGAACAAAAAAATGGCAGTAAAAATGAGATTAACCAGACTTGGCGACAAGAAATCACCTTTCTATCGTATCGTAATCGCTGATTCGAGAACGGCTCGTGACGGAAGTTACATCGATAAGGTTGGACACTACAACCCCATCGCTAACCCCGCAGAAATCGTTATCGACAAGGAAAAGGCAACTGAATGGCTTAAAAAAGGCGTTCAACCCACCGATACCGTAAAAAATATTCTTATCAACGAAGGCGTATTGCCCAAGCCCACTAAATTATCACCTGCAAAAACCAAAGTACGTAAAAAGAAATAATTTTTCGTAGAAGGTAGTGTGATATGATAGAACTTATAAAATACGTAGTCGGTACTTTTGCTGAAAAACCCGACGAAGTTTCGTATGTTATAACCGAAGAAGGCAAAGACGTTTCTGTTAAAATAACTCTTGCCCAAAGCGATATGGGTAAGGTTATCGGCAGACAGGGTAAGCTTGCAAAAGCGCTTCGTACAATCGTACGCGCAGGCGGACTAAAAGAAAACAAAAAATATACTATTGAAATAATAGAAGCTGAGGGCGGGGAAAACGTATAGTTTCCCCGTTTTCGGGTTAATAAAAGACAATGCAAGAAACCATTAAAATCGGCGTAGTCGCTAAACCACAGGGTATACGCGGGGAACTTAAAATTACACCGTACACCGACGACGTCAATAGATTTAAACGATTAAAATCAGTTATCATCGACGGAAAAACTTATTCAGTTACGTCGTCAAGGGCATGCTCGGACTACGCAATTATCTCAATACTCGGTGTGAACGACAGAAATACCGCTGAACTTTTCAGGGGTAAGTTTTTGTTTGTCTTGCGTTCGGACGCAATTAAACCCAAAGACGGTAGTTATTTTATTGTGGATATCATAGGTTCAACGCTTATAGCGGAAGATAAAGAAATCGGTAAAATCGTCGACGTTACGTCTTTAAAAACCGACGTTTTTACAGTACTTACAGTGAGCGGAAAAATTATGAGATTTCCATTTTTAAAAGACGTCATTGAAAAGGTAGACGTAGAAAATTCGGTAATCACCGTTAACGCCAAGCGTTTACAGGAGGTGGCGTGCTATGAAGATTGATATTTTAACGCTGTTTCCCGAAATGTTTGCGCCCTTAAAAACCAGTATCATAGGCAGGGCTGAAAATGCCGGAAAAGTGTCAATCAACGTGGTAGACATTAGAGATTACACACTGGATAAACACAAAAAATGCGACGATGCACCTTTTGGAGGTGGCGCGGGTATGGTTATGATGGCGCAACCTATTGCCGATGCTATTAAGGCGGTAGACCCCGACCATCAAGCAAAGAGAGTTTACCTTTCACCCAAAGGAAGAACGCTTAACCAAAGTGTCGTTTTAGAGTATGCAAAATTAGACAGACTTTTGCTCTTATGCGGTCACTACGAGGGCGTAGACCAACGAGTATTAGACCTATTTATAGACGAAGAATTGTCGCTTGGCGATTTTGTGTTAACGGGTGGTGAAATTCCTGCCATGGCGCTTACCGACGCTGTGTTAAGGTACGTTGACGGGGTTATTAACGCAGACAGTTTGGCGCAAGAAAGCTTTTCCGAAGGGTTGCTTGAATATCCTCAATACACTCGTCCGCAAGAGTTTATGGGACTTACGGTCCCCGAAGTTTTAAGGGGTGGAAACCACGGCGAAATCGCAAAGTGGAGAAGACAAAAATCTTTGGAAATTACTAAGAAGTTGCGTCCTGACTTGTTAAAGGAGGACGAATAATATGCAACATTTACAGTGGTTTCCGGGGCATATGACAAAAGCCGTCAGAATGATGGAAGATAATCTAAAAGCTGTTGACGGTGTTATGCTCGTATTAGACGCGCGCGCTCCCAGAGCGTCGCTTAACTTAAAATTAGAAAAAATGTTCGCAAATAAGAAAGTTTTATACGTTCTTAACAAATGCGACTTGATAGAAAATAAAGACGCTATTCGTACGGTGAAAGAATTTAAAGAAGACGGCAGAGAAACGGTAGCCGTATCTGCTATGGATAAAAAAGCCGTAGATTTGCTGTATTCAAAAATCTTTTTAATGTTAAAAGACAAACTTGAAAGAAATAAATTAAAAGGCGTTTTTAAACCTGTAAGAATTATGGTTGCGGGTATTCCTAATACCGGAAAATCCACTATCATAAACGCGCTTTGCGGTGGTAAAAAAACAGTTACGGGCAATAAAGCAGGGGTTACAAAAGGCAAGCAGTGGGTAAGGCTGAAAGAGCTAGAACTTTTAGATACGCCAGGCACTATGCCCCCTGCATTTGATAATCAAAATTTAGCAAAACACCTTGCTTACATAGGCAGTATGAACGACGCTAATATCGATTTTAACGACCTTGCGTACGAACTAATTGCCGAGTTGAAAGAAAAATATCCTTTAAACTTAAAAACTAAGTATAATATTGACGATTTAGAGGTTAGTACGCTAGACATTTTTAACGCTATTTGCGTTCGTCGTGGATTTTTAATGCGCGGTAATGAATACGATTACGACAGATGCGCAGTTGCCGTTATTGACGATTTCAGAAAGGGTAGAATAGGCAAGATTATTCTCGATTAATTGAGTTTTATGGATAATTTAGAATACGAAAGAAAACATTATTCAAACGGATGCAATATGGTGGCGGGCGTTGACGAAGTGGGCAGAGGTCCTCTTGCAGGTCCTGTTGTTTGCTGTGCGGTTATTATGCCAAAAGACCGTTTAATAGAGGGCGTAACCGACAGTAAAAAACTAACTGAAAAAAAACGTCAAATTCTAGCCGAACAAATAAAAAAAACTGCACTTTGTTATAACATTTTTCAAATAGAAGCCGACGAAATAGACAAAATCAATATTTTAGAAGCTGTTAAAAAATGTATGTCGCAAGCCGTATTGGGGTTAAAGGTTAAACCGGATATAACACTCGTTGACGGTGTAGATACTCACCTTAACATTAACGCAGAATACGTTGTAAAAGGGGACTTAAAAAGTTACACAATAGGGTGTGCGTCTATTTTAGCAAAAGTATACCGTGATAATCTTATGGTAGAATATTCAAAAACTTATTCTCAGTACGGCTTTGAAAAGCACAAAGGCTACGGCACAAGCGCGCATATTGAAAAGATTAAGGAGATAGGACCGTGTCCGCTTCACAGAAAGACCTTCATAAAAAACTTTTGGGTAAAATAGGCGAAAAAACCGCGGTAAAGTTTTTAAAAGCCAAGAAATACAAGATTTTGGAAACTAATTATAAACGTGCTACGGGTGAAATCGATATTATTGCTCGCGACAATGAATACACAGTTTTTATAGAAGTTAAAACGCGTTCGTCAAACGTTTTTGGTATGCCGTCAGAGGCGGTAGATATAAAAAAACAAGCAAAGTATTTTAAGACGGCACACGTTTACCTTTTGGAAAAAGGTCAACTAGATTCGCCGTGCAGGTTTGACGTCATTGAAATTTTAGACGGACAAATTAATCACATAAATAATGCATTTTATATGTAAAAACGCTTGCCAAGTAAAAAAAAATATGGTATTATAATAAGCGCTTCGGATGTTCCGCTTGGAATTTGCTTAAAGTAAATTTGCCAATGAACATTTAGTTATATAGGAGGTATAAGCAAATGAGTGGTATAATTGATGCTATCAATCAAGAAAGCGTAAAACAAAACATTCCTCAGTTCTCCGTAGGCGATACCGTTAAAGTAATGGTTAAGGTTATTGAAGGAGACAGAGAAAGATTACAAGCTTTCGAAGGTATAGTTATCGCAAGAAAGAACGGCGGTATTTCCGAAACCTTTACCGTAAGAAGAATTTCTTTTGGTATCGGTGTGGAAAAGACTTTCCCGATTCACTCACCCAAGGTTGCCGATATTCAGGTAGTCCGTCGTGGTAAAGTGCGTCGTGCTAAGCTCTACTATCTCAGAGAAAGAACCGGTAAAGCTGCCAAAGTTAAAGAAAAAGCAAGATAACAAAAAAAGAAGGTTTATCCTAACGGGTAAACCTTTTTTATTTCAAAATTGTTTACAAAATCAAAGAAATGTTTTATAATAGTAAAATAGGCTATATATAATGTTTAGAAACTGTCTAAAAACGGAGAGATTATGAAAAATTTTATTAAGTCTAAGCTACCTTTGGTTATCGTTTTGGCGATAGGCGTACTTTTTACCGCGTTTGCGGTAATATTTTCTGTAAAACAAACTGTGCCCGCAACCTCATACAAGACGGGAAATTTTGAAAACAGAAACTATTACTCAACTCTTGCATACAAAGTAGAACTTCCCGAAAACCATATGCTCGACAGCATTTGGATAAATTTGGGAAGCACTGATAAAACGGTAAAGAAAGTTGGCGAACAGTTTAAACAAGAAGAATACGTTGAAATATATGTTGGTCGCGCTAAAAAAACCAGCGATAATTTTTCCTACATCACTAACGCCAGTCAAGACAAGGTAAACGCATCGTTTAAGGTTCAAAACACCGAAGAGGGAGTAAAAGTTGGTCAGTGGCAAAAGATTTACGACTATAACACTCCGACTGACGCGACCTATTATTTAATTGCAACCTTAAATGCCGTTGAAATTAACGAAATAGCTTTCGTTGGCGTTGAAAAAGACGGTACCGACGGCGTATATAAAGGCGAAAAGGTTTTATTGACCGCTACTGCGCTCGGTTCGGGTATGAAAGGCATTAAGGATAGTACGAGCGAAGCGTGGAGCAAAAGTTTAGAACACCACTCCAATATTATGGATATGACCGAGAACGGTATTTCAGAAGCTAATAAACTTTTAGACGAGCAATCTGCTTTTAATCCCATAAAAATAATAGACGGCGTTTACGTAGAAGAAAATCTTTTCTCTATTAAAGAATTAAACTTTGCTAAAACTGTAAATTCTATATATTCATCATCAGCTGAAACGGCTGACAAAACTGAAAATCCAGTAGGTTTGATTTTAGTATCGTTATCGACGATGATTTTCGGTACTACTACGTTTACTTTAAGACTTGTTCCTATACTTTTTGCAATAGGTAATATAATACTTGCTTACTTTATAGCAAAGAAATTTATTAAAAATGAATACGTATGTGCATGTATTAGCGCAATATTTGGCGTTGCAAATTTATTTATCGTTATTTCTACTGCATTTACTTGGGCAATCGGAATATTCTTTATTCTATTGTCAATATATTTTGTTTTAGGATATGCTTTAACCAAAAAGTTAAAATCTAACGATTTTATTTCATATCTTATCTTAGGCGGTTTAGGTTACGCGTTGGCAATCGCTGTAAAAACTATGTTTATATTTGCATTACCAGTATTACTTGCAATTATCGGGTACTCTGTATATGCAAGATGCGTTAAACTTTCCAAGAAAACAAAAGACGGTAACGTAAGAGTTGCTCGCATAAACATGTACAGAGAGATTATATGCACTTTGATAGGTTTTGTAGTAATTCCTATAATAGTTTTATCCATATCCTTCGTTGCGGTTGCGCCCGCATTTTCCAACGTTTACCAAACGAGCGGATTATTTAACGTCATAAGCAAACATTTTTTCGGTGTTTTTTAAGATAAAAAATGATAGCAAAAATACAAAGTTATTCTTTAACAGGTTTAAACGGTAACAAGGTAAGCGTCGAAGTTGATATTAACAACGGTCTGCCGTCTTTCGACGTAGTAGGGCTTGCCGATACCGCTGTAAAAGAAGCAAGAGAAAGAGTACGTTCGGCAATTAAAAACAGCGGAAGGGTATTACCTACTAAAAAGATAACCGTAAATTTTGCGCCCGCTGGCATAAAAAAAGAAGGTTCGTCTTTTGATTTACCGCTGGCAATCGGAGTGTTAAAATCAAGCGGACAGCTCACAGCGGATATCGACGGAATAGTTTTTTTAGGCGAACTTTCCTTAGACGGTAGTTTGCGTCCAATTACAGGTGTGTTGCCGTCATTGATTTCTGCGACAAACGACGGGTTTAAGAAATTTATAATACCTGACGAAAACAAACTTGAAGCGTCATACGTTCAAGATGCAGAGATTTATCCCGCAAAGAATTTAGTTGAAGTTATAGACCACCTATCAGGCTTAGTGGCTATACCGCGCTATAAAAACCAAATTTACGAAGACACGAGCCGTAAACCTTTATACGATACGGACATATCGCTCGTTAAGGGACAAGCGGTTGCAAAACGCGCGTTAGAAGTTGCGGTAAGCGGTGGACATAACGTACTTTTCGTAGGTGCGCCCGGTACGGGTAAAACTATGCTTGCAAAATGTATTCCTACTATTATGCCCGATTTAAGTTTTGAAGAAGCGTTAGAAACTACCAAAATTCACTCGGTAGCAGGGCGTTTAAAAGATAATGACGGAATAGTGAGAACAAGACCGTTTAGAAGTCCGCACCACACTGCGTCGACGGTGTCGCTTACTGGCGGAGGAACTCACGTTAAACCGGGCGAAATAAGTATGGCGCATAACGGCGTGCTATTTTTAGATGAAATGCCCGAATATTCAAGGGCAACGCTTGAAGCATTAAGACAACCCTTAGAAGACGGTGTGATTACAGTTTCGCGCGCAAATTCTACCGTAACATATCCCGCAAACTTTATGTTGTGTGGTAGTATGAACCCTTGTCCTTGCGGAAATCACGGTTCAGAAGAAAAAGTTTGTACGTGTTCGCCGTCGCAAATATCTAGATATAAAGCAAAAATTTCAGGGCCGTTACTTGACAGGATAGATATTCAGGTGCACGTCGACGAAGTAAAGTACGCTGAACTCGTTTCTGATGAAAAATCAGAAACTTCGGAAACGGTAAGACGTCGTGTAAACAGAGCAAGACTTATTCAAAAAGGCAGATTTAAAGACGACGGTATTTTAACTAACAGCGACATGGGAGAAAAACAGCTTAAAAAATACTGCAAACTTTCCTTAGAATGTGAAGAGGTTTTAAAAAACGCTTATCGTTCATTAGGGCTTTCGCCGAGAGCCAGAAGTAGAATTATAAAAGTTGCAAGAACAATTGCAGATATGGAATTATCGGATAATATAACGGTTGCTCATATATTAGAAGCAATCAGTTACAGACAATCTTAAAATGAATTACACTCAAAAAGAATTGTGTTTAATATGGCTAGACAGTTTTGTCGGACTAGAATATAAACACAAGAAACAATTATACGAATACGTCGGTGAAAGCGTAGGTATTAAAGAATTTTTAAGCAAAGGTAAAGATTATCTTATTACTGAACTTGGCGAAAAAGTTTTTAACACAGTATATTCATCGGCTAATAAATTTTATTTAGACGCCGTTTTAGACGGACTAGATAAAAGAAATATCGTTTGCATAACGTTAGAGTCTAAAAACTATCCCGAAAATTTACTCAACACGGATATTCCGCCGTTGGTGTTGTACGCAAAAGGCGACGTTTCGCTGTTAAATAGTCAAATCTTCGGTGTGGTCGGAAGTAGGAAGAGTTTACCCGTTCAATTAAATATAGCAAAAGACATTTGCGAAGATTTAGTTTCAGCAGGCTTTACGCTGGTTACGGGTATAGCAGAGGGCATAGATAAAACCGTAATAGAAACGGTGTTAAATAACGACGGCAAACTTATATCAGTGCTTGCAAACGGATTTGATAATATTTATCCTTCGGCGCACAAAAGTTTATTTGAGCGAGTAGTAGAAAAAGGCTTGGTAATTACCGAGCATTTACCCGAGGTAAAAGCAAAACCCTATTTCTTCCCGGTAAGAAACAGAATAATCGCAGGTCTATCTGACGGAGTACTAGTAGTTAGTGGTGCTATAAGAAGTGGTACTTTATATACTGCTGAGTACGCGGTGGATTATGGTAAGCACTTGTTTGCTATTCCGTATACACCCAATATTGAAAGTGGAACTGGATGTAATCTTTTATTAAAACAAGGCGCGATTTTAACTGAAAATTCGCAGGACATCCTAGAATTTTTCGGTAAAAATAAAGCAACACAGTCGATAGCGTTAACAGAGGAACAGCAACTAATTGTAAACACCATCAAAGACGGTAATTTGCACGTCGGACAAATAGCAAAAAAATTAAATAAAGCAGTTTATGAAATTATTCCCGTACTTTCGGAATTGGAAATAAAAGGAATAATTGTAAAAAACGGGACCAATATATACGGACTATAATTTTTTATAACTCGGAGGCAAAATGCAGTTAATCATAGTAGAATCACCACACAAAGCAAAGACCATAGAAAAATTCTTAAAAGGCGATTTTAAGGTAGAAGCGTCAAAAGGACACGTAAGAGATTTACCCGTAAACTATATGGGTATTAACATAGCTAATAATTTTGAACCTTATTACGTTGTTTCGCCCGATAAGAAACAAGATATCAAACGTCTCACCGACCAAGCGAAGAAAGCCGACGTCGTATATCTTGCAACCGACCCGGATAGAGAGGGTGAGGCAATATCATGGCATTTAGCCGAAGTTTTAGGTTTAGAAGAAAATAAAACCAAAAGAATAGAATTTAACGAAATTTCTGAAAACGCCGTTAAAAACGCAATAAAAAATCCTAGGAAGATAGATAAAAACCTAGTAGACGCACAACAAGCAAGACGAGTTTTGGACAGAATAGTAGGTTACAGCATTTCTCCCGCTGCAAGTTCAAGACTTAACGAAAACCTATCGGCGGGCAGAGTTCAGTCGGTAGCGTTAAAAATGGTAGTTGACCGTGAACGCGAAATCAGCGCATTCGTTCCCCAAGAATACTGGAACTTAAAAGCCGATGTAAAACCCTTAGACAAGCAAGCGTTTAAGGTTTTACTTGTAGAAAAGAACGGCAAAAAATATAAACCGGCAAACGAAGCGGAAGCAACTGCACTAGAAGAATTGCTAAAATCCACTCAATTTACCGTGGACAACGTTAAAAGGTCTATAAATAAATCCCACGCGCCTGCGCCTTTCATAACTAGTACGTTACAACAAGACGGTTCAATTAAACTCGGAATAACCGCTCCCCAAGTAATGCAAATTGCTCAGCGATTATACGAAGGTGTAGAAACACCAAAAGGTCACGTTGCGCTTATAACCTATATGAGAACGGACTCGGTAAGAGTGTCGGCTGACGCACAAAAATCAGCTTTACAGTTTATTAAAGAAAACTACGGCGATGAATACGTTCCAAATAAACCCAACGTATATCGCTCCAAAAAAGACGCGCAAGACGCTCACGAAGCAATTCGTCCTATCGATATAACAAAAACGCCCGAAAGCGTTAAAGATATTTTAGATAAAAATCAATACAAACTTTATAAACTGATTTACGAAAGATTTATTGCATCGCAAATGAGCGAGGCAAAATACGACAGCGTATCAGTTAGCGTAAAAGCAGGTGAATACGGTTTAAAAACCAGCGGTAAAACTTTGGTGTTTAAAGGCTACACTGCTGTTTACGACGATACCAAAAAAGAAGAAGACGAAACTGAGGGCAGTGCGCTTTTACCCGCTTTATCAGACGGCGAAAAGCTTGAATTAAGTTCGCTTGTAAAAGAACAAAAATTTACTAAACCGCCCGTTAGATATACCGAAGCAACTCTTATTAAAAATATGGAAGACAAGGGTATCGGTAGACCGTCTACCTACGCGACTATTATGGCAAAACTCACTGACAAAAAACGTGAGTACGTAAGAAAAGATAAAAAGTTTTTGGTTCCTAACGACGTCAGTTACAACCTTATAGATTTCTTGGTAAAATATTTCCCTAGCATTATGGAGATATCATTCACCGCTAGAATGGAAACTAAACTAGACGACATTGGCGAAGGTGGAACCGACTGGCATAACTTAATAAGAGATTTCTACGCGCCTTTTGAAAGGATGTTAGAAAAATCTAGAATTACCGACGTTATTTGTGAAAAGTGTGGCTCGAATATGTTGATTAAGAGTGGTAAGTACGGCAACTACTATGCTTGTTCAAATTATCCCGAATGCCAAAACATCAGGGCGGTAAACGAAAAGGTAGCAATTTCTACCGATATGATATGTAGTAAATGCGGTAGTATGATGGTAGAACGTGAAGGCAAGTTTGGTAAATTCCTTGCATGCTCTAATTATCCCAAATGTAAGAATACTATTAGCATGACTGAAACCAAAGGAACTTGTCCCACTTGTGGAAAACCCACCAAAAAGATGATGAGTAAGTCTGGTAAAGTGTTCTACGGATGTTCGAGTTATCCTGAATGTAAATTTATGAGTTGGGATATGCCAACTGGTGAAAAATGTCCCGATTGCGGTAGTTATTTAGTTGAAGTGAACGATAAAATAAAATGTTCTGGCAAAAATTGTAAATACGAGAAAAATGCAAAAAGTTAAAGTTATAGGCGCTGGCTTAGCAGGTTCTGAAACCGCGTATTATTTGGCTAATAACGGTGTAAAAGTTCAACTTTACGACGTAAAACCTATTAAATTTACGCCTGCGCATACAAGTAAAAATTTCGGCGAACTGGTTTGTTCTAATTCTTTAAAAAGTAATGACGTTTACGGTAATGCCGCAGGGCTACTTAAACAGGAATTAAGAATTTTAGGTTCACTTATTATAGAGTCGGCGGACTTAAACAAAGTTCCCGCGGGCAATGCGCTTGCTGTAAACAGGGAAAGTTTTTCCGAGTATATTACCGAAAAACTTAAAAATCATCCTAACGTAGAAATTGTTAGTCAAGAAATTACCGATATAGATTTTGACGAGTATACTGTAATTGCAACAGGTCCTTTAACGACTGGCGTACTTGCTGAAAAAATAAAACAAATAACCGATACAAACTTACATTTTTTCGACGCATCTGCGCCCATAGTTACAAGAGAAAGTATTGATATGGAAAACGCTTTCGTCGGGGACAGATACGATAAAGGTAACGGCGACCACATAAATTGCCCTATGAATAAAGAGCAGTATTTAGAGTTTGTTGAAAAGCTTTTAACGGCAGAAAGGGCAAAGTTACACGACTTTGAAAACAAGGAAATTTTTGAAGGTTGTATGCCCATAGAAATTATGGCTTCTAGGGGTACTGATACGTTAAGGTTCGGTCCATTAAAACCGGTAGGTCTTACCGACCCTAAAACGGGTAGATGGGCGTACGCATGTTTACAATTAAGACGTGAAGACAAAGAGGGAAATATGTATAACCTAGTAGGTTTTCAAACCAATCTTACGTTTCCCGAACAAAAGCGCGTGTTTTCGATAATTCCAGCATTAAAAAACGCTGAATATTTAAGATACGGCGTAATGCACAGAAACACTTTTATAAACTCACCAAACGTGTTAAACCCAGACTACTCGTTAAAAGCCCGTCCGAAAACTTTTTTTGCAGGTCAAATAACGGGCGTTGAGGGGTACGTTGAAAGTGCGATGAGCGGACTTTTGGCAGGCGTACACTTGCTTAGAAGAATAAAGGGGTTAGATTACTTAGCAGTACCCGAAACTACCGTAATGGGTGCTTTGACTAAATATATAACTACCAAAAACCAAGATTTTCAACCGATGAACGCAAACTTCGGAATTTTACCGCCCTTAAACTGCATTATTCGTGATAAGGCGGAACGTAAAAAACAAATGGCGGAACGCAGTATAGAAACGATTACCGCTTACAAAAAGGAGATATAATATGAACCAGTTTATGGGAACGACTATATGTGCTGTTAAAAGAAACAGTCAAACTGCAATCGCAGGCGACGGACAAGTAACCATGTCGCAGTCAATAATTTTTAAAAACAATGCGGTAAAAGTAAGACGCATTTACGACGGAAAAGTAATTTTTGGGTTTGCAGGAAGCGTAGCGGACGCTTTCACCTTATCTGAAAGATTTGAAGAAATGTTAAACAAATATTCCGGTAACTTAATGAGGAGCGCAGTTGAACTTGCAGAGTTATGGAGAAGCGATAAGGTAAGAAAACTTGAAGCAATGATGATAACTGCCGATAAAGATAGTTTGCTTATCGTTTCGGGTACGGGCGAAGTTATCGAACCCGACGACGGAGTATGTGCAATCGGTAGTGGCGGTAATTACGCGCTAGCCGCAGCGCGCGCTTTGGTAAAAGAAACAGACTATACTGCGGAAGAAATTGCTAAAAAGTCTTTAAACATTGCCAGCGAGATTTGTGTTTTTACTAACAACAACATTACTTGCGAAGTTTTATAAGGAGGAATTATGAATTTAAGTCCCAAACAAATAGTCGGTGAATTAGATAAATACATCATCGGTCAGTCGGAAGCCAAAAAAGCCGTAGCAATTGCACTTCGCAATCGTTATAGAAGAAGTATGCTAACTGATGCTGAAAGAGAAGAAATAACCCCCAAAAACATCATTATGAAAGGACCTACTGGCGTAGGTAAAACAGAAATTGCAAGACGACTTGCTAAGCTTGTCGGTGCGCCTTTTATTAAAGTGGAAGCAACCAAATATACCGAAGTAGGTTACGTCGGTAGAGACGTAGAATCTATGATAAGAGATTTGGTAGAGTGTTCAGTTAGACTTGTAAAAGAAGAAAGATTTAAAAAAGTTACCGAAAAAGCAGGCGCAACGGTAGACGCTAAACTTGTTAAGATATTAGCAAACGTTCGTCGTGTAGAAAAGGGCGAAACTCCCGACGATATTTTTGAGAAAAATATTCTGGAAGGTTTAAAGAAAGGCTACTACGACAATGAAACCATAGAAATTGAGCTCGTAGACAATCCTAAACCTATGGAACTCGTTCCGGGTGGTGCTGAAATCAGCATAGGAAGTATTTTCGGCGATATGATGCCCAAAAAGAAGAAAAAACGTAAACTCACGGTAAGAGAAGCAAGACGCTTAATGTTAGACGAAGAAGCCGATAAACTTATCGATAAAGATTCGGTAAACGAAGAAGCAATCCGTCGTGCAGAACAAGAAGGCATAATCTTTATCGACGAAATCGATAAAATAGCGCATAAAGCGTCTAACTCTGGCGGACAAGACGTATCGCGTGAGGGCGTTCAAAGAGATATTTTGCCAATAGTAGAGGGTTCTACTGTTATGACCAAATACGGTGCGATTAAAACCGATTATATTTTGTTTATTGCGGCAGGCGCTTTCCACGTTTCAAAAGTATCTGATTTAATTCCTGAACTTCAAGGAAGATTTCCGATACTAGTTGAACTCAAAAGTTTAACTAAAAAAGATTTTATAGAAATTTTAACCACTCCTAGGAACGCTATTACCGTTCAATACGCAACGTTATTAGGGGTGGATGGCGTAGAACTTACGTTTACCGAAGGCGCAATCGAAGAAATCGCAGGAATTGCCGAAGATATGAACGCAACTAGCGAAGATATCGGCGCAAGACGTTTGCACACCGTAGTAGAAAATCTTTTAGAAGACGTTTCGTTTAACGCAGACGGCACGGGCAGACAAGTGATAATCGACAAAGATTTCGTTATCGCTAAACTAGGAAAAGACAAAAAGAGCAAAGATTTGAAGAAGTATATTTTATAAGGACAAATTTATGATAAACGTACCAAAAGGAACAAAAGACGTTTTACCGCAAGATAGTTTTAAGTGGCAATTTATAGAAAATACGGCAAGACAAACGGCAAGACTTTTTAATGCGCAAGAAATTCGTACTCCCACCTTTGAACATACCGAAGTATTTTCTCGTGGAGTTGGCGAAACCACTGATATCGTAAACAAAGAAATGTACACCTTTAACGATAAGGGTGGTAGAAGCATAACCCTAAAACCCGAAGGAACGGCTGGCGTTGCCAGAGCGTTTATAGAAAACGGTATGAGTTCTATGACTTTGCCTGCAAAACTTTTCTATATTACGCAGTGTTTCCGTTACGAACGCCCCCAAGCAGGTAGACTTCGTGAATTTCACCAGTTCGGTATAGAATTTTTGGGTTCAAAGTCGGCAGGTATAGATGCCGAAGTAATAACCTTAGCAAAAACTTTCCTAGATAATTTAGGAATTAAAAATCTTACCCTTTATATAAACAATATAGGCTGTAAAGAGTGTAGACAAAAATATTCGCAAGCGTTAAAAGAATATTTCGCTAAATATGAAGACGGCTTATGCGAACTTTGTAAATCTAGATTAGAAAAAAATCCTATGCGAGTTCTAGACTGCAAAAACCCAGAGTGTAAAGAAATTAACAAAAACGCACCTGAAATTTTAGATTACCTTTGCGACGACTGTTCTACTCATTTTGAAAAGGTACGCGAGTATCTTGACGTTAACGGCGTGGAATATAAGATAGACCCTAGAATTGTTAGGGGATTAGACTATTACACTAAAACGGTGTTTGAGTTCGTTTCTAATAATATCGGGGCACAAGGTACCGTTTGCGGTGGTGGTAGATACGACGGCTTAATCGGACAACTTGGCGGAAGCGACGTTCCCGGTATAGGATTTGCAACCGGTATTGAAAGACTTTTAATGGTAATGGAAAACTCTGGCGTTCAAGTTAAAAACGACAACGAAGTTACAGTTTACCTTGCGCCTATGGGCGAAGCGGAAGCAAAAAAATGTTTTGAAATTTGTAATCAACTAAGACAAAGCGGTTGCGTTGCCGATACCGATTATATGGGTAAAAGCATTAAAGCGCAGTTTAAGTATGCAGATAAAATCAACGCTAAATACGTTGCGGTTATAGGTTCAAGTGAAATTGAAAATAACAGTGTAAAATTTAAACGTATGTCCGATGGCGTAGAAACGTTAGTGGCTTTTGACAAGATCTTGGAATTTTTAAAAGGCGAAGGCTTATGAGGGAAATAGGCAAGATTGTCAAAACAGAAAACGGTTACGCTACCGTTTCAATAGACAAAAAAGAAGAATGTAGCAAGTGTGGTATGTGCGCCTTTCCTAAAAATGCTAATACCATAGAATTTAAGGCTAAAAACCAAGTAAACGCACAGCTTAACGACACCGTAGTAATAGACAGAAAAACAGACGGTAAAATTAGCGGAATTATTTTAGTATTTTTAATACCGCTACTACTCGTAGGACTTTCAATAGTGTTGACGTATACAACGTCGCTAAAAGAAATTTGGATACTAGTGTTTAGTGCAGGTTTTCTGGTAATTTGGTACACGGTATTAAGTATTATAGATAAAAAACTTTCAAAAAAAGACAAATTTCTAGCAACTGTCATTGAAGTTGTAGAAAATAAGCAAAAGGAGAATTTTAATGATTGATTTTAGCGCAGTAAAGCAAAACGACCCAGAACTTTACGAGGCATTGACCTTAGAATTTAACAGACAAAAAAACAATATCGAACTTATCGCAAGTGAAAATTTCGTTTCGGAATCAGTTATGCTTTGTGCAGGCAGTACTCTAACTAATAAATACGCAGAAGGCTATCCCGAAAAGAGATATTACGGTGGATGTCAGTTCGTAGATATCGCTGAAAAGTTAGCAATTGAACGTGCTAAAAAACTTTTCGGTGCTGAACACGCTAACGTTCAACCTCACAGTGGCGCTAACGCTAACTTCGCAGTATATTTTGCAGTGCTAAATCCGGGCGACACTATTATGGGTTTAAGTCTTGCTCACGGCGGGCACTTAACTCACGGCGCTAAAATCACCGTATCGGGTAAATATTTTAATTCTGTGAGTTACGGTGTAAAGAAAACTGACTGCACGCTTGATTACGAAGAAATGGAAAAGGTTGCGTTGGAATATAAACCTAAAATTATTGTTTCAGGAGCTTCGGCATATCCTAGAAAAATAGATTTTAAGAGAATTAGAGAAATTTGTGATAAAGTTGGCGCATATATGATGGTTGATATCGCGCATATCGCAGGCTTAGTTGCAACCGGTTTGCACGAAAGTCCTGTTCCTTACGCAGATTTCGTAACCACCACTACGCATAAAACGTTAAGAGGACCACGTGGCGGTATGATTTTATGCAAAGAACAATATGCAAAAATAATTGACAAAGCGGTATTCCCCGGAATTCAGGGCGGTCCTTTAATGCATATAATCGCAGCAAAGGCGGCGGCTTTCGGTGAAGCGTTAAAACCCGAATTTAAGGCTTATCAAACTCAAATTATTAAAAACGCAAAGGCAATGAGTGAAAGATTTAACGAACTCGGTATCAAACTTGTATCGGGTGGTACGGATAATCATTTAATGCTTTTAGATTTAACGGGTACGGGCGTAACTGGGAAAGAACTTGAAACAATGCTTGACGAAGTTAATATTACTTTAAACAAGAACTCTATACCTTTCGACACTACTCCCGCATCGGTTACCAGCGGTGTGAGAATAGGTACTCCCAGTATTACCACTCGTGGATTTAAGGAGGAGGACTGTGCGCTTGTTGCAGAACTTATCACCAAAATTATCCGCGAAAAAGAAAACGCTTTTGATTACGTTAAAGAACAAACCAAAAAACTTACCGAAAAGTATCCGCTTTACGCAGGAGTTATAAAATAATGAAATACAGTTCGGCTCTAAACCTATTAGACACTGAAATAGCAATAAAATTTATAAAAGATACTTTTGAAAAAGAACTTGCAAAAGCACTAAAATTAACGAGAGTATCAGCACCCCTTTTCGTACTTCCTGAAACTGGCTTAAACGATAACCTTAACGGGTTTGAACGTGCAGTCCGTTTTGACGTGCTTGCGTTAGGTAAAGACGTGGAAATCGTTCAGTCTCTTGCTAAATGGAAAAGAAACGCTCTTTCAAAATACGGTTTCTTACCAGAAACTGGTTTATATACCGATATGAACGCAATACGTCGCGATGAAACGTTGGACGAAATTCACTCGGTTTACGTCGACCAATGGGACTGGGAAAAAATCATAAAACGTGAAGAAAGAAAATTATCATACCTAAAAAAGACGGTAAATACTATCTACAAGGTTTTGCTTAAAGTTGACAAAGCGGTATCTAATAAATATCCGCAATTAAAAAGCGCTTTACCAGAAAAAATCACTTTTATCTCTACTAAGGAGTTGGAAAAAGAGTTTCCTGATTTAGACAGAAAAGAAAGAGAAAAACAAGCGTCAAAAAAATACGGAGCGATTTTCTTGCATCAAATTGGATGGGATTTAAGTGACGGTAAACCGCACGACGGACGCGCCGCTGACTATGACGACTGGAAACTAAACGGCGATATAATTTTGTGGTACGACGTATTAGGTATTCCACTAGAAATTTCTTCGATGGGGATACGCGTAGACGAAAAAAGTTTAGTTAAGCAATTAAAGAAAAAGAAAGAATTACATAAGTTAGAAAATCCCTACTGCACTGACGTAGTAAACGGAAAACTTCCATTAACAATCGGTGGCGGAATAGGACAGTCTAGACTTTGTATGTTTTTCTTGAAAAAAGCGCATATCGGCGAGGTGCAGGCGTCTGTATGGAGCGAACAGTGTATCAAAGAAAAAGCCGAACAAGGAATTAATCTTCTTTAATGGAAAAATTTAAAAGAAGCAGTTTGCTTATAGGTAAAGACAATTTAAATGTTTTATTAAACTCGCACGTAGCAGTCTTCGGTGCAGGTGGCGTAGGTGGTTTTACTTGCGAAGCGCTCATTCGTAGTGGAATAGGTAAACTTACCGTTGTCGATAACGACGTTGTAAGTTTAAGCAATATTAACCGCCAAATAATTGCTACCGAAAAAACCGTCGGTAAAAAGAAGACCGAAGCTATAAAAGAGAGGCTTTTAAGTATTAATTCTAACGCGGTTATCAATACGGTGGACCTTTTCTATTTGCCACAGACGGCTGACCAGATAGACTTGTCGCAGTTTGATTATATAGTGGACGCAATAGACACGGTAACGGCAAAGTTAGAGCTTATTGAAAGGGCGAATAAACTTAACGTACCGATTATATCTTGTATGGGTACGGGCGGTAAGACGGACCCGACCAAATTGAAGATAACCGACGTTTATAAAACAAGCGGTTGTCCGCTTGCAAGGGTAATGAGAACAGCGTTAAAAAAGCGTGGCATAGAAAAATTAAAAGTTGTATATTCCGAAGAAAAATCGGTAATAGACAAATCTGAAATTGACGATGCCGAAAAAAAATTTAACGATAGAGTTGCTCCACCGTCCATGATTTTTGTTCCATCAACTGCTGGCATAATCATAGCAAGAGAAGTAGTATTTAATCTTTTATAATAGATGGTTTTGCAGAATGGTACAAAAAAAATAGATGCAAAATTTTAAGATATTATACAGCAATTTTATGATATTATATAGCATTGCAAAATAAACGTTATTGTTTTATTATTTACAATGGGCAAAAACGTATAGGAGAAATAATGAAAATTTTTATCGCATCCGACGTGCACGGTTCAAGCGCGTATTTGAAAAAGACTATACAAGCATTTGAACAAGAGAACGCAAGTCTTTTAGTATTGCTTGGAGACGTATATAATCACGGGCCGAGAAATCCTTTCCCGAAGGAATATAGACCTAGCGCAGTTTCTGAAATGTTAAATGCAATAAAAGATAAGCTTATCGTAGTAAAAGGTAACTGCGACAGTCAAGTGGATACCCTAATTTCTGAATTTGATTTTATTGAAAATATGTGCGTAATAAGTGGCGACAAAAAAGTTCTTTTGACACATGGTCACGTGTACAATAAAGATAATTTACCTGCTACTAAATTCGACGCTATAATTTACGGTCATTTTCATACGGGCTTTATTGAAAAAAAGGAAGATATAGTCTTTGCAAACGCAGGTTCGATTTCACTTCCTAAAAACAACACCGAAAACAGTTACATAATACTTGAAGACGGGGTAATTATTCTTAAAAACTTAAATGGCAAAGAATTAACTAGAATAACAATTTGAGGATACAGAAAATGATAGAGATTAAAAATTTAAAAAAGATTTATAAGACAGAAGGTTTAGAACCAGTCACTGCGCTTAACGGCGTATCAATAAAATTTCCTGATAAAGGTTTAGTATTTTTACTTGGTCGAAGCGGTTCAGGTAAATCGACCATGCTTAACTTAATCGGTGGTCTTGATAGGGCTGACGAAGGCGAAATTATTGTAAAAGGCAGAAGCAGTGCTGATTTCACTCCTGCTGACTTTGACAGTTACAGAAATACTTACGTCGGTTTTATTTTTCAGGACTTCAACATTTTAGAAGAGTTTACTATTGCTGAAAATATTGCTCTTGCATTGGAACTTCAAAATAAAGAAGCAAGCACAGAAAAAGTAAACGAACTTTTAGAGATGGTAGATTTGGGTGGTTTAGGCGACAGAAAGCCTAACACTTTATCGGGCGGTCAAAGACAACGTGTTGCAATAGCTCGCGCGCTTATAAAAAATCCCGAACTCATAATGGCGGATGAACCTACGGGCGCGTTAGACTCTAAAACCGGACAACAGATTTTAGACACCTTGCAAAAATTATCAAAAGAAAAACTTGTTTTAGTCGTTTCTCACGATAGAGAGTCTGCTGAAAAATACGCTGACAGAATTATAGAAATTGCCGACGGTGAAATCGTTTTAGATAAAACTAAGGAAATTTTTTATGCCAAATCCATAAGTGACAACGTCGACGTGTTAGGCGACGACGTTATAACAATCAAAAACGGCAAGAACATAACCGAGAAGGAAATTGCCGAGGTTATCAATATTATAAAGAAGACTGACGGGGAAAGCGTTATAACTCTTGGCAAAAAGGACGTTCCCGAAGTTAAAAGAGTATGTAAAATAAAAGAGAAACACCGTGAAACTTTTAGACAAACTAAGGACGAAGACGTTAGAGAGTTTAATGGTGAAAAACCCCAACTCATAAAATCTAAATTACCTACTAAAAAGGCATTTAAAATGGGACTTAGCGGTCTTAAAGCAAAGCCGTTTAGATTTATTTTCACAGTATTTTTGTCAGTTGTGGCGTTCTGTGTTTTCGGTGTATTCTCAACTTTAATGTTATTTGATTCTAATTATTCTCTTTCTAAGGCTTTGGAAGAAAAGGGTTATCAAAGTGTAACAATTGATAAATACTACGACTATATTAGCCAAAAATATTTGTTGCATACTGACGGTACAGAATCAATAGAAAAAGAAACCCCAAACAGCGAAAGCACTCTGTTTAGTCAAGACGAAATAGACGCGCTCAACGCTAGGGGAAAAGAAAAGTATGCGGGTATATTTACGTTAAGAGGAAATTATCCCAACCTTGCAATTAACGAACACCCCATAGCCATTAAAGATTTAACATTAGAAAATTTCGGAGAAAACGGTAAATATTTCAGCTTTAAGTCTTTGCAAGGCTTTTCTGATTGCGGACCAGAATATATGCAACAAAACGGCTTTGAACTCTTAGCTGGACATTATCCCGAAGAAAACGAATCTGCCAGTGTAGCTATTTCGGAATATGTTTATGAATACTTTAAATATAGTGGTCAAGCATATCAACCCGGTTCTAAAACAGCTTATTTAACACCAGAAGAGTTTATTAATGCTAATAAAACGCTTAATCTAAACGTAAGTACTGTCGGTGAAATTTCTTTAAATATAGTTGGAATATATAGGGTATCCGATTTATCGGAATATGAACCTATAAAATCCATAACCAAGAATAATTTGAGTAATACTGAAAGACAAGCGTTAGCAGATAAACTTTCTTCAATACTTTTTAACAGTTTTGATACGGTTGCTTACGTTAACACTTCTTTTTATGAAGCGCATAAAGACTCAATCCCCATTAAAGAGGTGAGGATTATGAGCGTAAAAGGTTCGAGTATTTACATCGATACTCAACCGTACCAAGGAGCTTTTGGTTTAGGAAGTCAAGAATTTATAACCGACAATACCGTTAAATACAATAAAAGTAGATTTGCTTTCTATAACGTAGCTGGCGAAGCAATTCAGTATCAGCCCAAAAACGATGAAATATTTGTTCATAAAAACACTTTTGTGCAATTAAGCAATCCTGGGTCTACTAAATATTACGTAAAAAATATTCAGAATAAAGAAACACAATTAAAACTTGCGGGTTATTATGAACTGATTAACGGTGGTGATAACGGCGGAACTCCTTATATTGCTACAACTGAGTTTATTTATTCGTATGCAAAAGTTTCCGAGTATAACATGTCTCGTACCTTAACTGACTACGAAGAAGTAATTAATCCCAAATACAACTACATTATTTCTAAGACAGACGCTTCGCTCGGTCAAGTGTCACGTATGCTAGATGAAAGGGACGGTGCTAAATTTAGTATGCGTAACCAAGATTACGACGTGTTGTTTAACGGAGAAATTATAGACACAGTTAAACAGTTACGTACGATATTCTTGGCTGGTGGTCTAGTTATGGGTGTATTTGCATCGCTTATGTTACTTAACTTTATATCTGCGTCCATAGATGCAAAGAGAAAAGAAATAGGTATTCTAAGGGCGGTAGGTGCAGGCAAGTCGGATATATTAAGAATATTCTTTACAGAATCCCTTTTACTTGCAATCATATGCTTTATATTAGCTTGCGGTCTTGCTTTCGTTGGAACACTTGTTTTAAATGCAGAACTTGCAAAGATATTTGGCACTCAACTTTTAACCTTTGGGGTTGCAAACGTGGTATTAATATTCATTATTTCAATGTTTATATCGTTCACGGCGACTGTTTTCCCAGTAATAAAGGAATCAAAAAAATCACCCGTAGAAAGTATACGAGCGTTATAATGGGCTTGTTGTCTTATCAAAAAAAGCTATATTTTAAGAAAAAATTTAAATCTAAAAAAAGGCTGAAAATTTTCAGCCTTTTTTTTTGTAAATTTTACAATTTTAGAAGTCTTTTTATGTACGCCTCGTTATAGTTTTGCATATCAAGAAGTATGAACACGTCGACGCTACCAAAACCCCAGTCAGTAAAAGTGCTTTCAGAAACTTTTGCGCCAAAACTTAAATATGCGCGTACTAACGGGGGTAAAGAACGTTTAATCTCTTGTAAGTCTAGCTTTTCGTTAGGGATATGTTCGACTTGAATATCTTCGTTAGCCGTAATTTTAAAATCTTTTATTTTGTGCAGATTAGAAAGATAAGAAAACTCCTTGGCGTACTTGTTTTTGTCTGTTCCAAAAAAGCTTGCTTCACCTATGACGTACCTAAAACCGCTATCTTTTAAG
The DNA here is from genome assembly GCA_045644505.1 of Christensenellaceae bacterium. Taxonomy (GTDB): domain Bacteria; phylum Bacillota; class Clostridia; order Christensenellales; family Borkfalkiaceae; genus UBA1259. The sequence continues at coordinate 24,344 of JAZRGZ010000013.1, forward strand.
TAAGTAATGATAAATCTTAAAAGATACATGAGTACCATAGAATTACGGTATTCACGCCTTATAACAGCGCGTGAAAGTTCTGCGATTTTTTCTCCCGTATTCTTTAAGTCGTTAATATTAAATTCTTCCTCGGATACGAAAGGTTTATTTTTAGGTAAATCGTCAGAAGTAATAATTCTATAAACTCCAACTACTTGGTTGGCTTCGGTATCAACACAGATTACTTGTTTTGCATATTCATCGTAATCGGTATAGTCAATTCCGCTTTCCAAATACAAATCGGGGTTATATTCTTGTAGCATATCAGTATACCTTAAAGAATATGCTTGTTGTTTTTCTTGTTCGGTTTCAGCAAATTTAGTAATAAATTTTTGTTCCATATTTTTACCTATATTAAATATATTACCAACAAACTTTAAAAAAATCAAGCGTATACAAAAATTTTTAGTATATATTGACAAAGCACGTCAAAAATGTTATAATAAAACGAACCTTAAACGAAGGAGAAAAAATGATGAAAATTTTAGTATCTACCGATACTTCTTGTCTTGTAAGTAACGAGGTATTAAAGAAATACGATATTAGCGTCTTCCCTCTAAACGTTATAATAGACGGTGAAGAATTTTTAGACGGTGTTACAATTAACCAAGACCAATTGAAAGACGCTATGAGGTCTGGCAAAAACATTAAAACTTCTACTCCGCCACTAGGACTTATTTCAGAATATTTTGAAGAGCAGTTAAATAAAGGCTACGACCATATCATACACTTTACTATTTCTAGCAAATTATCTTCTATGAACTCGCTATTTTCTAGTGTTGCTGAAAAAGAGTTCAACGGTAAAATTACCGTGGTAGATAGCTTAGGTTTATCCTTGCCTATGCTCTCGTACGTTCTATATGCATACGAACGCGCGGATAAAGGGGATAGCCCTTCTGAAATTGTAAAAGCCATAGAAGAAAGTAAAAAAGACAATAAAATAGTATTTATTCCCGAAAACCTAACCGCCTTAAAAAAAGGTGGTAGAATATCTCCTAACGTTGCATTTATAGGCAATCTTTTAGGAATTAAACCTGTAATTTCATTACAAGACGGTGCGCTAGAAAAAATTGATACTACGAGGCGCGAAAGAAGATATTTAGTAGACGTTATAAAAAAAATGGCAGTCGATTATCCTATTGCCGACTATGATTATTGTGTAATCGCTTTTGATACCGCAGAATACGTATTAAAAACCGTTTACGAGTGCATGGACGATATATTTGGCGAGGGCAAGTACGTTAAGGGATTAATACCTATAAACGTATGCGCTCATTGCGGTCCAGGTACGATAGGTGTTGTAGCAACCCGTAAAATTGGCGGTGTATCCGTTATTGATTACGTAAAATAAATTTTTTAATAAAGAGAACACACGCTTGAATTTTCAAGCGTGTGTTCTCTTTATTTGCATTTTTATAAAGTTTTAATAGTTTTTCTCGGGCATTTTTCAGCACAAAGTCCACAACCTGTGCACTTATCGTAGTTAATTACGGCAAGGTTATCAACCATTTCGATAGCGCCGTGAGGACAATTTTTAGCGCAAATCCCACAAGCTATACAACCGACTTTACAAGCATTCATAACGTCTTTGCCTTTGCAGTCTGACGAGCATGCAACATATACCTTTGCACGTTTAGGTATAAGCTCTATTATTTGCTTTGGACACGTTTTCACGCACGCACCACACGCCGTACAATTGGACGGGCAAACAACGGCTACACCGTTAATTACTTTAATAGCTCCAAACGCACATGCAACGGCACAATCACCACCACCTAGGCATCCTCTTGAACAAATCTTATCACCGCCAAGACATGCGTTTTTAGACTGACAAGAAGTATTACCGACGTAGTCATATTTAGATTTTGAAGCCTCTAAATCTCCCGCGCATTTAACCACAGCCATCATAGGTTCGGTTTCTTCTACGGTAGTGCCTAAGATAGTCGCGATAATTTTTTTGCCTTCTTTTGAAGTTGCAGAACAATCGTTAACGTCGGCTCTACCTTCAACCAAGGCTTTTGCAAAGTCCGCGCAACCTGCAAAGCCACAACCACCGCAATTAGCACCCGAAAGATTTTCGGTGACGCTTCCTATACGGGGGTCTTCTTCAACTGCGCAAAATTTGTTTACAAGTAGGATAAGTATTGTAAAAACCAGCGCTAAAACGGTTAGAATCACTAGTACTAACCCGAAACTTGACCAGTTAATAGGTTTTAGTAATAAATTCATAACGTTTTCTCCTTATAATGAAATCATACTGAATACGTAAAAAGCCATAGCGATAAACGTAGCCGTAATCATAGCAATCGGAAAACCTTTAAGGTGTTTATTAAAAGGTGTGTGTTTAAGTTTCTCTCTTAAACCGCTCATAATAACGATGGAAATCAAGAAACCAACCCCACCGAAGAACCCGTACGCTACCGAGTTAAGTAACCCCATTGAAGCAAGCCCAAACGCTTCTGCCGTACCGACGTCGATAACTAGTTCAGCAACACCGAGTACTGCACAGTTTGTAGTAATTAAAGGAAGATATATACCCATTGAATTATAGAGAGTAGGCGAGAATTTTTTTAGTACTGATTCAATCATCTGAACAAGCGCTGCAATAACAAAGATAAATACGATAATTTCTAAATATTCAAGACCTAGCGGAACTAAAATACTAGTGTAGATAGGATAAGTTATAAGACAAGTAAGCGTCATTATAAAGGTTACCGCAACACCCATACCGAAAGCTGATTTAGTGTCTTTACTAACGCCCAAGAATGGACATATGCCTAAGAACTGAACGACGACGAAGTTATTAATAAACGTTGCCGTCAAAGCAATAAGAAGTAAAGTTCCCATATTTAGTTAGCCTCCTTTTTAGCAACCTTTTTTTGTACTTTGTTTACAACGTAATTAAATATTGCGATAAACAAACCGTACGTTAAAAATGCGCCAGCACTAGAACCAAAGAACCCGATTGAGAACGAATTTGCATCCCAAATAGAAAGACCGAATATAGAACCGTTAGATAAAATTTCTCTTACAGTGCCCATCAACGTCAACGCGCCAGTGAAACCTAAGCCCATAAATAAGCCGTCTAATGCCGAGTCAAAAACGGGGTTTTTGAAAGCAAAGCTTTCCGCACGACCTAAGATTATACAGTTTACTACTATTAGAGGAAGATAAACGCCCAAGGTATTGTAAAGGTCTGGTAGGAATTTATCCATAACCAGCTTAACCACCGTAACGAAAGTCGCAATTATAAGAACGAAAGCAGGTATTCTCACCGAGTTCGGTATAACGTTTTTAAGTAAAGAAATTAAAACGTTAGAACAAATCAAAACGAAAGTAACTGCTAAACCCATACCAATACCGTTAGAAGCTGCCGTTGTAAGTGCAAGGGTAGGACAGGTGCCTAAAACAAGGCGCAAGGTGGGGTTACTAAAAATTAAACCGTCAGAAGCAATTTTTTTAAGTTTTCCCATAACTAACCTCCTATAACCAACGAAACTAACTGTAAAGCAACGTAAACTGAGTTGGATACAGCTGTTGCTGAATAGGTTGCACCAGTTACTATTTCTCTAACTTCTTCGGCTGAATCTAATGCAGATTTGCCTATAAAGTTTTGATACAGACCTGAAAGTTTTGCCATAAGAGTTTGACCTGTGTAGGAATCCTCGACTACGTTTTTAACCTTTAATTGATTGTCAATAGCAACGTAGGTGGAAACCGTACCGTTAGAATATCCCTTTTTGCCGGTAGCTAGTACTAAGTAATCGCCGTTAGATAATTTGTAACAAGCCTTTATAACGCCTTTATCATTAAACTCATCCATATTAACGCTAGTAATATCTACAACTTGTTCCAACTGGACGTTTTCGTCCGAATAGATTTTGCTTATAGCACGTTGAATACGTTCCTCTTCGGTCACAAACAAAAGGTCGGATAAAATTGCCAAAAGACCACCGCAGAGAAGAATAATAGAAAGCATAACCGTGATTGGTTTTAAGTATTTCTTCATATTATTTAGCCTCCTTTTTGGTTTTTACGTAACCGAAAGGTTTAGTGGGCGTTATTTTGTCAATAAGGGGACTTAGTATATTCATTAACAGTAGCACGAACGACGCGGTTTCATAGCCGGTAAAATGACGAAGTAAAGAAGTTAAAGCGCCGAAGAATACGAAAAATATAATGTTGCCTAACGTAGTGGTTGGGTTAGTTACGTAATCGGTGGCCATAAAGAAAGCACCGAAAATTAAACCGCCTGATAAAGTTGCGGGTAAGAAAGCGTCAAAAGAAGCGTTCAATAAAACTGCAACTAATCCTGCAAATGCAAGCGAAATAAGGGGTAACCAAATTTTAACGATTCTCTTAATTGCTAGATAAATTGCACCTACTAAAATAGCAACTTTACAAGTTTCACCGATACAACCGGCAACGCCCGTACCTAAAATTAGGTCAAGTGCCGACAATGACACGCCGTCGTTTAAAAAACTTTGTAAACTTGTAGCCCCTGTTATTACCGAGCCGTTGATAGCTCCGATAGAAGGAGCGACGAAAGTGTTCATAACGGTAGTGAAAGATATAAACGCAAAAATTCTTCCTGCCGCTGCGGGGTTAACAAGATTGTAACCTGTGCCACCGAAAAGCATTTTTACTACTACGATAGCGAATATGCTCGCAAATGCAGGTATGTACAAGTGCGCATTTGCCGGAACAATCAAAGCGATTATCAGACCTGTTACTAGCGACGTGTAGTCTAACGTTGCTAAAATATCGTTAAACTTTTCTTTTACCGCTAAACGGTATACGATTTCCGAGCCAATCGCTGAGATTACTGCAACAAGTATAGTTAGAGCTGCGAAAATACCGAAATACACTATACCCATAATAGTAGCAGGCAAAAGGGCTATGCATACGTTAAGCATAATTTTTTTAGTGGAATTACCGCTTCTAACGTGCGGTGAAGCCGAAAACTGAAAATTAGCCATTATTTACCCTCCTTCTGCGCTTCTTTTATTTGAAGTTCTCTGATTTTGCCTTTTGCAAAATTGAAACTTTGTACCAAAGGACGCTTAGCGGGGCAGTTATACGCACATGAACCGCATTCTAAACAATTAAGAACCCCCAGTTTTTGAGCCGTTTTATACTCGCCCCCTAAGATATTTCTTTCCATTAAAGCGGGAATAAGTCTCATAGGACAGTTGTCGGCGCATTTACCACAGTTAATGCAGTTAGTGGGAGCGTTATCGTTTGCTTCGCCTTTTTCTAATACTAACAAGCCCGAATCGGTTTTTCTTGTATATTGGGCTAGACTAATTAAAGCCTTACCCATCATAGGACCACCGGCAACCAGTTTTATGGTGTTTTCGGATTTGCCACCACAGTATTCAACAATATCGTTAAAAGACGTGCCGAGCGCAACTTTAAGATTTTTAGGAGATTTAATACCGAGACCACTAACGGTCATAACCGTTTGAGTAAGCGGAATATTTTTTTCGATTGCCTCGTAAATGGCTATCATAGTTTTTATGTTCTGAACGCAAACGCCTACGTCAAAAGGCATTTTACCGCAAGGAACTTTTCTTCCGGTAGTGCAGTATATTAGATGTTTTTCGCTACCCATAGGGTATTGTTTTTTCAAAACCACAACGTCTAAATCTTTGTATTCGCTAAACAGCTTAACGGCTTTGGGTTTGTTTGCTTCTATACCGATTATAACCTTATCGATATTAAGCGCCATAGCCGTATATTTTATACCTTTATAAATATCGTCGGTACGTTCAAGCATGAGCCTATAATCGCAGTTAAGATAGGGTTCACATTCAGCGCCGTTTATAATCAGCGTATCTAAGTGAGTTTTGGGCGAAAGTTTTACCGCGGTAGGGAACCCTGCGCCACCTAACCCTACGATGCCTGCAAGCCTAATTCTTTCAACCAAATCTTTGGGTTCAAACGAAGTCATTTCATCGAAAAATACTTGCTCGTTTAAACCGTCGCTTTTTATAACGACGTGTTTTTGTTTTTGACCCATAGCGTTTACGATATCGCAAATATCAACGACTGTGCCCGACACCGAAGAGAAGACGTTAGCGGAAATTGCACCGCTCGCTTCACCGATTAATTGACCTTTTTTAACTCTATCGCCAACGGATATTATTGGAATAGCCGGCGCACCTATGTGTTGTGACATGCTGATAAACACTTTATCGGGCGTGGGCATACTTTCTATTGATAAATTTTCGGTAAGGTATTTCATGTCCTTTACGTGAATACCGTAAGGATAGTTTTTCCCTTTTCTGATACTCAAAGTATTACCTCCATGTAAGATAAAAATTTTTGGAAATTATTATGCTGAAACTTCTAGCGGTAATTTTTTTATTAAAAGATAAGTTGCAAACCCAACGGTTAGACCAGAAATAACAGCAATCAAAGTTAGATAAGGCAAATAGGAAAGATATTCCCAAGTCCTAGTGATTAAACAAAACACCGCGTTTTGTGTCATCGAATTAATGACAGCCCCCACCACGCTTATTGCAAGCAAACTGAAATTTTTAGTAAAAATAACGAGTAGAGTTTGAACGGTGCAAGCTATAAATCCAGCGGGTAATGAATATAAAATAGCAGAAAGGTTTCCGGAGAAAGCACTTCCTAGAATAATCTTAACCGCCATAACGGCAAAACCGTATTGATATCCAACCGCAACGATTGTAAAGAGTATAAACACGTTTGAAATGCCCATTCTTGCACCTGGAATAAAAAGCGGAGGGAAAAGGCTTTCAAGCATAAACGCTATGGTCGACAAAGCAGATAAAACGGCGGTAGCTGTAATTTTTTTTATAACCGTACTTCTCATAATCGACCTCCTGTGGAGGGTTCGCTTTGTGTAGGGGAAAGCGGTAATATTTTTAGAGCGTGCGGTAAACAGTAAATGACGCCGTTACCCGAGTTGATTTCAAAAAAATCCACGCAATCGCGATTAGGACAGTTGCTGTCGGTAATGCGTACGGTGTAATTATTGCAGTCGTAAGTTAAAACGTTAAAGTTTTCTCCGTCTAAGCCATAAAGCGTAATAGTATTATGTTCTTTATCTTGACTGATTTTACATAAATCTTTTTTTATAGTAAGTTCTTCGGTAGAAAAATCAAAAGTAAATGCAATTTCGCTATCAAAACTTACGCTAAACCCCAAAGCTTTATCGCTTTTAGGTATTATGATAAAAACAACAAACAATAAAATGATTGTGCACGTAATTATGGTGTACAAGATTAAGTCTTGCCTATAAAAAGGTGCAGACTGTGAATATTTTTCAAGTTGGTTAGTGGTAATTTTTTCTTTTTCCAAAACCCTCTCTCCAATTATAAACAAATAAAAAACAGCCTCGAAAGACCAGCCTTCCGTAAGCCGTTAAAAAGAAAGCAATCGTAGTTTTTGCGTGTTGAAAAGAGAAACAATCAAAAACCCAAAACACAACGCGCGTTTTCAAACGCGTTGCACGTAAAATTTTAATATTTCCCCCATTTAATTACGGCTTTATCAACACGCCGAAATTCTATAATTATTATACTACAACCACTCGTTATTTTCAAGTATTTTTAAAATTTTGAATTCCAAATTTTTATATAGATAAAACTATTACTTATAACTAAAAACTTATAATATAACTCCACCTATAAATACGGCAACACACGCAAGAACTGCAACGACTATTAAAGAACGTCTGCAAACTGATGCAATTATGGCAACAACTGTTCCTATAAGAGCAGTGTAGAAACTACCCGTTGAATAGAGGATGTAAGGAAAGGTCATGGCTGAAAGCACGGTGTAAGGTACGTAGTACAATAGGTTATTAAGGTAAGTAGATTTTATTTTTTTGCGTATAAACGCCATAGGTATTACTCTAATAAGATAGGTAACAAGCGCCATTGTTAAAACTAAACCGACCATTTTAAGCATTGTGGTTTTCCTCCTTGTTTCGTGGGAAGAAATAAGCGATTACGCTTGCAGACGCGATTGCGCTTATAATGATTGCAAATCCTGACGAAATGGTTTTTAGTACTGGTACATAGTAAAAAATACAACTAATCCCCGCGCTTAAAAGAATTGCAGAAAGTATGCCGATATTTTTAGTAGCTGGCGGAATAATGATAGCGATAAACATAGCGTAAAGCGCTATGCCTAGCGATAAAACAACGCTTTCGGGTAATAAATTACCGGCGGTTGCACCAAACAAAGTGCCCATCGCCCAACCGAGATATGGTAAAAGTGCAAGCCCGTAGAAATAGTTTCTTGAAATATTTTTAGGTTTAGAAACGGCAATTGCGAAAATTTCGTCGGTAATAGCGACAGAAGTTAGAAGTCTGTGCTTAAAGTTAAAAGAGGCGTCGGTTTTTTGCGACAACATCGTGCTCATTAAAAAATATCGGGAATTTATGACGAGTTGAGTAAGTATGATTTCTGCAAACGAACCTAGTGAAGCGACGATTGTAAGACCGGCAAGTTGACCCGCCGATGTAAGGTTAGTCATAGATATTAATAGACTGATTAATATCGGAACGCCTAAAATACTTGCTTGAACACCGAAAGCAAAAGCCACCGGAAAATAGCCGAGCCCTATCGGAAGCCCGTCTTTTAATCCGTTTTTAAATTTTAGTTGAGAAAAACAGTTGTTCATATTATCACCTATTAAAACATCTTAAATAATAACATAAAATCATTAAAAACCGAAGCGTTTTATAAAGTTTTTTTATTTTTCAAAAAATTTATAAAAATTTCTATTGATTTGTAATAAAAATGTGTTAGAATTAAATCAAAGAAATATTTGGAGAATAATTATGGAACCTATTGTTGAACCCGTAGTATTTACAGAAGACACTTTTGACGTGCATTTTCATTGTTCAAGAAAACACGATATAGAAGAAACAATTGAACTTTATAACCGTATAATGAAACTCATAGGTTTAAAAAAATTTATGTTATTATGCGCAGCATTTCACTCGCCGACTAAGTTTAATTACGATACCAACTTAAAAAGTGCTTGTGTAAAAAGAGAAATGTCGCCGAGCGTTTACGTTTCAGCGTCGTTTAAGCACAACTTAAACAACTCTATCGAAGACGAAGCCGACAATTTATTAAAGCAAGTAGAAGAATATTTTCAAGCTGGTTTCGACGGTATGAAGATGCTAGAAGCACACCCAACCATCAGTAAATACGTAGGCATGATGGTCGGCAAAAGATTTTCTAAGGCATTTGCTTTTTTAGAAGAAAACAATGTTCCGATTTTAATGCACGTTGCAGACCCGAGAAAAGCCTGGGACAAATCCAAATGTACTCCTTGGGAATTAGAACATAACAGATTTTACGACGAAAGCTTACCCACTTTTGACGAGTGTATTGACGATATAATGGATTTAATGAAAAAGTATCCTAAACTCAATCTTTGTCTTGCTCACGGTGGATTTTTATGGGAAGACACCGAAAAACCCAAGTTTGAAAAATTCTTAGGTGATTACGAAAACACTTCGGTGGACTTAGCGGGCGGTCCCGCAATGCACTTTGCACAAGACCCTGACTTCTTTATTCCTTTTATTACAAAATATCAAGACAAGTTTATTTACGGTAGCGACACGTACAATTCCGCACCGTACGATTACGCAAACTGGGAATACGATATTCAATATAGACCAAGGTGTGCCAGAAATTCGTTTATGGGCGACCAAAAAGACTACGATTACGCAGGCAATAAATACGACGGTATGAATTTGCCTAAATCAGTATGTAGAAAAGTTTTCTGGGAAAACGCCATCAACAAATGGGGCGCTGAACCTAAAAAAACCGACATGAATTGGATGATGAAGGAATTAGAGTGGTGCGAAAAATTCTACGCAGACCACGAATTCAAATCAAAAGATTTAGCAAAAATAAGAAAATTATTAGAAAAATAATTTAAATTAGAAATTCGCTATTGACAAAATTTTTAGATTAATTTATACTAATAATTAGATGTGTAGCATAAAGCTATTAACAAAAGGAGAAAAGAAATGGGATTATTTGACAGAGTTAAACTCGTGTATACCGGTGAAGAAGGTTCAATCGTAAGAATTCCTTGTAAAAGCAATTCTGACAACCTTATTTTTACGGGAACGACCAAATCTATTAAGATTTACGAAGCACTTCAAGGCAAACATCACAGAAAGGGAACACCGTTTATTATGGAATACTTTGGATTTAGACCTGCAAAAGACGTATCCAATGTAGATTACAGAACCGGTTATACCGCAACGCATACGGGTAACGGTAACTACCGCGTAGACGAAAGACGTCACAGTTCGAGCGACGCAATCGCTATGGAAGTATACGTAGGTGCAAGCCCCGAAGTAGTAGCAGACAAAAAATCTAACGTAAATAAATGGTTGCGTTCGGTTGCTAAACCCACCAGAGGACTATTATGGTGGCTCGTAGGTCTTGTAACATCAGTATTTGGTATCGGTCTTATTATGCTAGGCGATGCAATTTACAGAAAATATCTTGCAATCGTAAGAAAGTCTTGCGTTAGAAAAGCAAAAAAATCATATAAACAAAAAGGCTACGTAGAAGTTTTCTAAGAATACGCAAACAAAAAGGTAGGTTCGCCTGCCTTTTTTATTTTTAAATTTTTAAAAACTTGCTAAAATTTATTTGACTTTATCAATTTAGCGTGTTAAACTGATAAAGAATAAAAGTGGTAAGGAGAAAATTATGGAATTTTTTTCTGATAAAAGGTTTGAAAAGTTCTTTAACGCAGTTGTAGGGTTAAAAACTAAGCAAGACTGCCAAAAGTTTTTTGAAGACGTTTGTACGATTAAAGAAATAGAAGATATGGCTCAAAGGCTAGAAGTTGCCGAACTTTTGTCTAATGGCAGTAACTATCAAGAAGTGGTAAAATCTACGGGGGCAAGCACGGCGACCATTAGCAGAGTAAACAAATGCTTAAACTATGGCGCGGGCGGATATAAGCTTGTATTAAATAAGGACGGTAGCAAATAATGAAAGATATATTAAACGTACTTTCTAACGAAGAGATTACCGCTTTAACTCTTTGCTCGCTGTATCAAAAAAGCGGTTATTCAAAGTACCGTATGAGTAAATTTGAAGAATACGATTTATACGTAAAAAACAAAGACTTTTTAGTATCTGAAAGCGTAATAACTTTTACCGATACTGACGGAAAGTTAATGGCGTTAAAACCCGACGTTACTTTATCTATAATTAAAAACAGCAAAGACAAATCGGACTCTCAAATGAAAGTTTTCTACAATGAAAACGTTTATAGAGTTAGTAAAGGTACTAAGTCGTTTAAAGAAATCAGACAAGCAGGGTTAGAGTGTTTAGGCACGGTTTCTAACCGAGAGATTATTGAAGTTTTGTGTTTGGCGTCTAAAAGTTTAAGTAAAATATCCGAAAATTACGCCTTAGAAATTTCACACTTAGGCATTGTAAAAGGCGTTTTGGAGTACTTTAACGTAAGCGATGAGAGTTCAAAACAAATCATAAAATTTTTGGGAGAGAAAAATTCGCAAGGCGTAGTAGACGTTTGCAGAACCGAAAATTTAGACGACAAGACCACTTCATTAATTGAAAAATTAGTAACTGTTTACGGCGACTCGGAAAAAGTGTTAAAAGAAATAGAGCCGTTACGCTTAAACCAAAAAATAAGCGACGCAATTGACCAACTGTCAGAAGTTATTAAAGGTTTAGGCGACGATAAAAACGTTCACGTAGACTTTTCAGTCGTAAACGATATGAAATATTATAACGGCTTTGCTTTTAAGGGCTTTATCGAAGGTATTCCGACGGGTATATTGTCGGGCGGTCAGTACGACAGACTTATGAAAAAAATGGGCAAAAACTCACAGGCAATTGGCTTTGCCGTATATTTAGACGAGCTTAACAAACTAAACTGCGACTTAAAGGAGGCGAGATAATGACTAAAATTCTTAACGTGGCGCTTCCTAAGGGAAGACTCGGTGAAAAGGTTTACGCTATGTTTGAGCGTGCAGGATTTGAATGTCCGTCTATAAAAGAAAACAACAGAAAACTCGTATTTGAAAACATTGATAAAGCAGTAAGATATTTTTGGGTAAAACCGTCCGACGTTGCAATCTACGTAGAACGTGGTGCAGCCGACGTAGGTGTCTGCGGTAAAGATATACTTTTAGAATACCAACCCGACGTGTACGAATTGTTAGACTTAAAAACAGGCGTTTGCAGTATGGCGGTTGCAGGTAAAAAAGATTTTGTAGACGACAGAAACAAAACCTTAAAAGTTGCTACCAAATTTACTAATATCGCAAAAGATTATTATTCAAAGCACGGTAGAGATATCGACATAATACACTTAAACGGTTCAATAGAACTAGCACCTATTTTAGGTTTATCCGACGTTATAGTCGATATAGTTGAAACAGGAACAACCTTAAAAGAAAACAACTTAGAAGTTTTAGAAAAATTCGTTCCAATTAGCGCAAGGCTTATAGCCAACAAATCAAGTTTTAAGTTTAAAAGCCAAGTAATAGAAAAAATAACCAAAAGTTTAAGAGAACAAACGGACGTTTTATGATTAAAATTATTTTAGATAAAATTACTAATAGAAAAGAAATTTTTTCGGTTACCGAACAGAAAATCGACGTTTCAAAAGTAGTTAAAGATATTATTGATAACGTAAAAACTAACGGTGATAAAGCTTTAAAAGAATACACGAAAAAATTTGATAAAGCCGACCTAGATAGTTTAAAAGTAACCGAGCAAGAAATTTTGGACGCAGTAAATTCAGTAGAACCTGAGTTTATAAACATTTTGAAAACTTCTGCTAAAAATATTCGTGAATTTCACGAAAAGCAAAAACGCGACGGGTTTGAGATTAAAAAAGACAATGGTATTATCGTAGGTCAAAAAATAATCCCAGTAGACGTAGCAGGTATTTACGTACCGGGCGGTACAGCGGCGTATCCATCGACCGTTTTAATGGACGCAATTCCCGCAATCGTTGCAGGTTGTAAACGCGTAGTAATGGTCACTCCGCCTAACTCCGACGGAAAAATAAACCCCGTAATTTTAGCATCTGCGTTCGTTGCTGGCGTAACCGAAATATATAAGGTTGGAGGAGCGCAAGCAATTGCAGGACTTGCTTACGGCACAGAAACTTTACCTAAAACGGATAAAATTGTGGGTCCGGGTAACGCTTACGTGGCGGAGGCAAAAAGACAAGTTTACGGCATAGTTTCTATTGATATGATAGCTGGTCCGAGCGAGATAATGGTGATTGCCGATAATACTAACAGACCAAAAGACGTAGCGGCAGACTTATTATCGCAAGCAGAACATGACAAAATGGCTAGCGCTGTTTTAGTTACAGACGACAAGGAATTTGCATTAAGTGTAAGTGAAGAATTAGAAAGACAAATAGCTTTACTTGAAAGAAGTGAAATAGCAAGAGCGTCCATAGACGATAACGGCAAAATTATAGTTACTGAAAACATTGACAGAGCAATAGAAATCGCAAACGGAATAGCACCAGAACACTTAGAAATTTGCGTAGACAATCCCTTTGACTACTTGGATAAAATTAAACATGCTGGCTCGGTGTTCTTAGGTAAAAACTGCCCCGAAGCAATAGGCGATTATTACGCAGGAACTAATCACACGTTACCGACTTCGGGAACGGCAAGGTTTTCTAGTCCGTTGTCGGTAGACGATTTTATTAAAAAAACCCAATACGTTTACTATGACAGGCAAGCATTATATGACGTTTGCCGTGAAGTAGAATACTTTGCCAAAAAGGAAGGATTAACTGCGCACGCAAAGAGCGCGGTTATAAGATTTGAGGAATAATATGAGTAAGTTTTTGACCGAAAAATACCAAAAACTCGCTCCGTACGTACCGGGCGAACAACCAAAAGACAAAAAGTACGTAAAACTTAACACTAACGAATCGCCTTTTCCTCCTTCGCCCTTAGCAATAAGTCTAGCGAGCGCTGAAACCCAAAAGTTAATGTTGTATCCCGACCCCGATTGCAGAGATTTAATAAAAACCATAGCTGATTTTTACGGTGTTTCACCAGAACAGGTCATCGTTACCAACGGTTCGGACGAAGTTTTAAACTTTGCATTTATGGCGTACTGTGATAACAACACCCCTGCGGTTTTTGCCGATATTACGTACGGGTTTTATAAAGTGTTTGCAGACGTTAACGGTTTACCTTATAAAGAAATTCCGTTAAAAAATGATTTTTCTATCGAAATTAACAATTATATTAATCAAGACGGTACTGTGTTTATCGCTAACCCCAACGCTCCGACAGGCATAAAGTTAGAACTTAGCGAAATAGAAAAATTGTTACAGTCTAATTCTAAGAGAATTGTAGTTATTGACGAAGCGTACGCAGATTTCTCGGGCGAAAGTTGTGTTAGCCTTATAAATAAATACGACAATCTCTTAGTAACGCAAACTTTTTCAAAATCAAGGTCAATGGCAGGGGCAAGATTAGGCTTCGGTATAGCAAATTCTAAAATAATAGATGATTTAACAAAAATCAGATACTCAACTAATCCCTATAACGTAAACCGTATGACGGCGGTTGCAGGTATAGGTGCTATTAAAGACGAAGAATATTTTTATCAAAACGTAAAAAAAATAATAAGCGCAAGAGAGTTTACGCAATCTGAACTTAAAAATTTAGGGTTTAGTTTGACAGATTCAAAAGCAAACTTCGTGTTTGCAAAAAACGATAAAATCGACGGCGAAACTTTATACTTAAAGTTAAAGGAAAAAGGTGTGCTTGTAAGACATTTCAATAAACCGCGAATTAAAGATTATATAAGAGTAACGATTGGCAGTTTAGAAGAAATGCAAATTTTTATTAGAAGTGTTAAAGAAATTTTGGAGAAATTATAATGAGAGCGTACGAAATAGTAAGAAAAACAAAAGAAACGGATATTGTTTTAAGCCTTAACCTAGACGGTCAAGGCAAGTCTAATATAAACAGTGGTTCGGGATTTTTGGACCACATGCTGACGCTTTTTTCAAAACACGCAAGATTTGATTTAGACGTAAAATGCAAAGGCGACGTTGAAGTGGATTTTCATCACACCGCAGAAGATATCGGAATTTGCTTAGGACAAGCCTTTAAAATGGCGCTCGGCGACAAGAAAGGCATAACCCGATACGGCGATACAATTCTTCCTATGGACGAAGCCTTAATTTTATCAGCAGTAGATGTTTCGGGCAGAAGTTTTCTTTCCTATAACGTCAATATTAGGGCAAAAAGAGTAGGAACTTTCGACGTGGAACTTATCGAAGAATTTATAATAGCGTTCACCCAAAATGCAGGTATAAACTTACACGTAAACCAACTTGCAGGTAAAAACGTTCATCATATTTTAGAAGGCGTATTTAAATCGGTAGCAAGGAGTTTAAGAACGGCTGTTAAAATCGACGAGCAAAGTAAAGACGAAATTCCGTCAACCAAAGGGGTTTTATAATGATAGCAATTATAGATTACGGCGTAGGTAATCTGTTCTCTCTGGTAAGTTCTTTTAAAAAAATCGGAGTTGAAGCAGTAATTACTAACGACAAAAAGATTATAGAAACCGCCGACAAGATAATCCTACCGGGCGTTGGTGCTTTTGAAGACGCCTCGAAAAAACTCTTTAATTCGGGACTAGCTGACGTTGTAATAGCCCAAGCAAAAAAAGGCAAACCCCTTATGGGAATTTGTTTAGGTATGCAAATGTTATTCGATAAAAGTTACGAATACGGCGTTCATTGCGGTTTAGGGCTTATTAAAGGCGAAGTTAGGGCATTAAAAGAAAATCTTTTCGAAGAATACAGGATTCCGCATATAGGTTGGAACGCTTTAAAATTCACTCAACCTAAAAACCCTATATTTAAGTATCTAGAAGACGGGGACTTCGTGTATTTTGTACATTCCTATCATGCGACAAACTGTTCAGAAAGCGTTATTGCAACTACCGAATACGGATTTGACGTTACAGGAGCTGTTGCAAACGGTAACGTTTACGGTTGTCAGTTTCACCCCGAAAAGAGCGGTGAAGTGGGCTTAAAAATATTAAAAGCATTCAGCGAGTTGGAGTAGAATTTATGAAAATTTTTCCCGCAATAGATTTGTATGGTGGTAAAGCGGTAAGGCTTTATAAAGGCGATTATAACCAAATGACCGTGTACAGCGATAACCCAAGCGATATTGCAAAAGATTTTGAAAATCAAGGAGCAAAATATATTCACGTCGTAGATTTAGAAGGCGCTAAAACGGGCGAAACACCTAACTTAGAAACAGTAAAAGATATTGTCAGTAAAACTTCTGCGTTCGTTGAAATCGGCGGAGGTGTCAGAAGTAAAGAAGTAATTGAGAAATATCTTTCAGTCGGTGTAGGTCGTGTTATTTTAGGTACGATTGCAGTTACTAATAGAGATTTTTTAATTGAAATGGTGAAAACTTTCGGCGATAAAATAGCTGTCGGCGTAGACATAAAAGACGGTTTAGTCGCTATAAAAGGCTGGACGGAGAAATCTACTCTTACCGCTTACGATTTTTTAACAGATTTAATTAAAATAGGTGTTAAAACCGTCATAGTTACCGACATATCCAAAGACGGAGTAATGCAAGGTGCAAATTACGGTTTGTATAAAGACTTGAACTCTAAGTTTGATATAGATATAATCGCGTCAGGTGGTGTTTCCGATTTAGAAGGAATAGAAATTTTAAGCCAAATGAATTTATACGGCGCAATCGTAGGTAAAGCTTATTATACGGGCGCAGTAAAAATTAGAGATGCTATAAAGGTGGCAAATGATAAGTAAAAGAATTATACCGTGCTTAGACGTAAGAAACGGTAGGGTTGTAAAAGGTGTTAATTTTGAGGGATTAAAAGACGTTTCATCTCCCGTCGAACTGGGTAAAAATTACAGCGACAACGGGGCGGACGAACTTGTTTTTTACGACATAACCGCTTCTTACGAAGATAGAACTATTTTTACCGATATACTACGTGAAGTGGCAAGTACTATATTTATTCCTTTAACCGTTGGCGGTGGAATAAATACCTTAGATGATTTTGATAGAGTACTTAAATGCGGAGCTGACAAAGTAAGCGTCAATTCTGGTGCAATTAAAAACCCTGACCTAATCTATCAGGCAGCAAAACGTTACGGAGACCAGTGCGTGGTATTGTCTGCTGACGTTAAAAGGGTAAACGGAAGTTTTAAAGTATTCAGCAAAGGCGGGCGTGAAAATACTGGTATGGACGCGTTAGACTGGATTAAACGTGGCGTAGATAACGGGGCGGGTGAAATTGTGTTAAATTCAATCGATACCGACGGTGTTAAAGGCGGTTTTGATTTAGAAATGTTAAAGGCTGTTTGCGATATTACGTCAGTACCCGTGATTGCATCGGGTGGAGCTGGCAAAATTCAGGACTTTACCAAATTGTTTAAAGAAATCCCAGACGTTTCGGCTGGACTCGCTGCTTCGATTTTTCATTTCGGCGAAGTAAATATAAAAGAACTAAAATTAGAACTTAACAAAAACGGTATTCCCGTTAGACTTATAAAATAAGGAGAACTATCATGATAGACGTAAACCAACTTAAATTTGACGAAAAAGGATTAATTCCTGCAATCGTTGTCGATTCAGTTAGCAAGAAAGTATTAACACTTGCATATATGAACAAGCAAAGCATTGAAATTACTATGGAAAAAAAGCTTACTTGTTTTTATAGCCGTTCTAGAAACGAGTTGTGGCTTAAAGGTGAAACAAGCGGTAACTATCAACACGTCGTTTCAATCACTGCCGACTGCGATAACGACGCACTCGTTGTAGTCGTTGAACCCGACGGTCCTGCATGTCATACGGGAAACGATACTTGCTTTTACAACACTCTTTGGGAAAACGACGAGTTAAAGGAGTTTTCGCTTTCTGGTTTAGTAAAGCTTATCGAAGGCAGAAAAAAAGAAAAAACCGAGGGGTCATATACGACTTACCTTTTTGAAAAAGGTATAGATAAAATCTTAAAAAAGATTGGCGAAGAATGTACCGAAGTTATTATTGCAGGCAAAGCCGACGACAAAAAAGAAACTATTTACGAAATTGCTGATTTAGCGTATCATACCTTAGTACTAATGATACAAATGGGCATATCGCTCGAAGATATACACCGCGAACTTGCTTCCCGCCACGTCATCGACAAAAAAGTAAAACAAGAAAAAATGACAAAATAAAAAAAATAAAAAAGGCACCCGACGGGTGCTTTTTTGTTGGCGAGTAAATGGTGATAGCGTTTGAACTTTTTGCTAAAAACTATTATTTTGTTACAAACTCATTATAGTCTGGTGTTTTGCTTAGTTCAGTTTCTTCAAGAATTATAGGTAAATTTAATTTTCTTTTATATTGCGCCCACTTTTCATATAGATTATATATTTCTCTATAAAAATCTTTGCAAGGAATAATTTCGTAATCTTGTATTTGCCTATTGTTTAATATTATAAAGAATCTATAACTTAATACATTGTCTATTTTGTCTATGCGCAATGTTCCATTATTAACTAAACTAGCCAAAGATTCCAACCACTCTAAATAACCGACAATTTCTTTATAATACTTTTCAACATCAATCTCGTAGTTTGGATTTTTTCTATAAGTTTCCAATTCGTTTAAAATGTCTGCGCAATTATAAGTATCGTAAAACTGTTTACTGTATTCTATTAAGAACGTTGCTTGGTTTAAGTCTTTATCCCGCTTAAACTGTATAAATAATGCTATTGCACCCACAATTGCTGTGACGGTGGTGATTATAGTAGCAATTCTAGAACCTGTATCACTATCAAAAAACAAACTTCCGATGAGTGCGACAATTATTAAAAAAATTGATATGTAAGTTATGATTTTATTTTTTATTTTCACAATGATGCCTCCTTAGCTTTTCGTATTATATCACATTATGCATTGTACGTCAATAAATAGTATTAAAGTAGAGCACTATCATAATCATTACAATATATATAAAAAGTTATTTTAAATGGCTTTATTCAGTCTTTTCAAACTTAAAGATAATACCTGCATTTCTTTTAACGAAGATGTATTGAATTGCCGTGTTATATCTTAAAATATCTTTGGTTTTTGCTTTTCGGTTTTTCTGGTTCGGTCATGCCAATCAATCCTGCTTCTAATGCAGGAATAATATAGTTTTTACGGAAAGTATCTCTTGACTTTAATCCTACCTTTTCCATAAGTTCGGTTAGCGATATTGGATAACTTTCTATAACTGCCATAAGTGCTGTAATTTGGTTATTTATATGGTTATAATGATTTCTCGTATCTTTAATAATATCGTTAAGTGCCGACTTGATAACGCCAAGCATAAACACGATAAATCGGTTAGATTTCCCTTCAGACGTTGAAAGTGTAATTGCGTTATAATAATCTTCTTGATTATCTTTGATTATGCTCTCAATGGGAATCCATCTAAAAATAGGTTTCCAACTAGCAAGAAGTGCCGTTTGCCAAAGCCTTCCCATTCTTCCATTACCATCTCTAAAAGGGTGGATAAATTCAAACTCGTAATGTAACACACTAGACTTTATAAGCATTTGAGTTTTACTAGTGTTTACCCAATCAAAAAGTTGATTAATTAAACCATTAACCATATTTGCAGGTGGTGCAACGTGTATTACTTCACCGTTTTGATTAATAACGCCAACGGGCGAAGTTCTAATTTGTCCTGCTTCTTCTACAAGCCCTTTCATCATAACGCCGTGAGCGTTTGTTAAATCGCCAATGGAAAACGGATTTATTTCCTCTAAAGTTTTATATACTTCAAAAGCGTTTTTAACTGCAATAATATCATCTTCTGGTCCTAAAACTCTTTTACCTTCAATAACGTCGGTAACTTGTTTTAACGAGAGAGTGTTATTCTCAATAGCGAGCGAAGAGTGAATTGATTTAATTCTACTAACACGCCTTAATCTTGGCAACTTTTCAAGGTCGTTAACGTTTTTTAACTCGCCTAAAAGTTCCATTATTTCAGACGTTAAATCTAACATTTCTTCTGTAATATGATATGGTGGAATATATTTATCCATAACGTTCTCCCTTTAAGTATTATAATTTTAACATAAAGACATTTAAAAGTCAATATCTTACACGAAATCTTGCACGAAAACATAAATGTTTTTAGACAAAAGAAAAAAGCCCTTAAATAAGAGCTTTATTTAGGATGTTCAAAATTAAATATTATCCCAGCATTTCCTTTAACGAAAATATACTTTAATATCGTAATAGAAAAAGCAGTCGCATTAGAACGTGGGTTCAAACGCGATTGCACTTGGCGGAGAAAATGGGATTTTCGCTTTGTGGCGACCATACCCGCAAAACAGTTCACTGAACTGTTTTTTCGCCTAATGGCGAACACGTAAACAAGTTTACTCGCTCCCTAAATCAAATCCCATTACACACAAACAAAAAACCTAAACCAAAAAATTGGTTTAGGTTTTCCGTGGCGGAGAAAATGGGATTTGAACCCATGCTACGCTATAAACGTACTACTCCCTTAGCAGGGGAGCCCCTTGAGCCACTTGGGTATTTCTCCAAAACTATCAATTAAAAATTACTATTAAGTTGTTTTGTGTATGCTCCACTGCTAAGGGAACCGAAGCAAGGGGACGATACGAAAAAACGGCTTTCTACTAGCGTCTACGATATGTTATCACAAAAAAAGCCGTTTGTCAAAGTTTTTTATTAAATTTTTGTTATTTAATTTTTAATCGCAGATGCTTGATAAGTTTTCGTCTTCAATTCGTATTGCTCTGCCTTCAATGATAACCCCTTGTAAAGGGTTATAGGTGTCGTTTCTTATAACTTTTGAACATACTGCTTTTCCATTTATCATAGTGATTAAAGAGCCTTGACTAACGCAGCCATTTTTAGAATAAGTTAATATTTTTCTTTCGCCTTTCATTAAATCGGGGTAAAGACCGTCTGTGTCAGCAACAATTTTATAATCTGGCGCGGGGATTTGATTTTTGACTACGCTTAGTCGTGTATATTTTTCTTTCATAGGTTCGCCGTAAATTTCCACTTTTAAGCTGGCGTCGTCAGCGATTGTTTTGATAAAAATAGGGTTATGAGTGTTGTTTATGAATTTTAAATCGGCACTACCCGAATTTACCATAGCGTCGAAAGACGGTGCGACGTAGCTTACAGCGAGGCTGTGTGGGTGGTATTCAGTGATAGCCAGTCCTGCAAGTAAAACCGCGTTATAAAGTGTAGTAGAAACTTGACAAACACCGCCACCGATACCGTCGACAAACTGTCCGCCAAAAATAATCTTAGCCGTTTTATATCCTCGTTCTATGGTTCTAGCTCCAACGGTATCGTTAAACGAAAACTCGCAGTTGCTGTCTACGAACACGTTATCAAGCGATTTTGATGCCACCTTAATGTTATTTTTGCGTTCTTCGGTAGACGTTGTGTAAGACGTGTAAAAAGATGCTCGAAGTGTTAATTCCTTGGGTTGTAAATCGTAAAAAGGCATAGCGGAAACGCTTGTAGCGAACTTTCCGTTTAACGCTGTAATAGAACATATAAAGCAAATAATTACGCAGAAAAAGCGCATAAAACTTTTGTGTATTTTCACGAAAAGTAGTATGCGCTATTTTACAATTTTTATTATACTATACGTCTTAGTCTTCTTTTTTTGAGTTAGCGATTCTAAACTCTTTGGGCGTTAGAGAAGTAACGTTTTTAAATAATCTTGTAAAATAATGTATGCTTTCAAAATTTAATCTCTCAGCAATTTCTGTAAACGTCAAATCGGTAGACACTATTAAATGCTTAGCTTTATCGATTTTTTTGTCGTTCATGAATTTTATAACTGTTTTTCCCGTTGCTGATTTAAACTCTTTACAAAGCGTAGAACGGTTTGTTCTAAAAATAAACGCAAGTTCGTCTAAGGTAATTTTCTCTTTATAGTTGTCGGAGATATACGACACTATTTCGCCGACTGAAAACCTTTCGGTGTTTTCGTTAGCCAAATTCAATGCGCTTACGGTGTGTTCGCGGATAAGGTTAATTAAAAAATATTCCACTAACCCGCCTAGAAGTTGTTCAGCACCGAACGGTGTGTTTTTTCTTTTTTTCATATCGTATAGCGGTATATCGTAAGGGGGAGCGAAGACGTTACGCGCTTCTTTTATAATTTCAGCGAGTTTTTTGATTTCAGTAACGCCTAAGGTTAAAGGCGCATTTGAAAACCTTAAAAGCCTACTGTCATCGCATGAGAAACCTATAATAATAACAGTGGGGTTACTGTCACTGTTGCAACTTAAAGCGTGATATTCGTCGGGACGGTGAATAATCATCTGATTTTTTTGCAATTTGCCCTTAAAATATTCGGACGAGATTTCTAAACTACCGCTTGATACAAAAACAAGTTCGTAAAAAGCATGGCTTTCAGCTGTGGTAAAAAAATCAGGTTGAAACTCAAAAAAATGCACGTAAGCAATCTCTTGAACTTTTAACGTTGTACTTAATTTTTTCAAAGAATATTCCATATCTAAATTATACGCAAAAAAAATTTAGATGTCAATAAATTAATTTACGATTGTGCAAAAATTATTGACGATTTTATAAATACAAAAAACAAGATATAGTTTATAATAAAAGAAAAATTAAAATTATAATTTTAAGGAGAGAAATTATGCAGAGAATTTGTATCCCTGACTACGAATATCAGGAAAGAATTGCAAAAGCAGCGAAACTCGTTGCAGAAAAAGGACTTGACGCAATGCTCGTTGTATCAACCGAAAGCGACTATGCTAACGCAAGATATTTTTCAGGTTTTTGGCCGTTGTTTGAACGCGCAGGCGTTTTAATCGGCGCTAACGGTAAAGTAGTATTATTAGTTGGACCTGAATCGGCAATCTTTGCAAAAGACTTTGGTAAGATTGACAAGGTTATGGTATTAAAAGAATTCCGTGAATCGGCTGACCCCGCTTATCCCGAACTCGTACCCGACACCTTTAAGGATGCTTTCAACTATATCGGCGTAACCGGTGAAAACATTAAAATCGGTTTAGGTAGCTACGTAGAATGCACTCTTCCCATTATGGAAGGCTTAAAAGATACTTTCCCGAAAGCTGAAATTTCTATTTGCAGTGATATAATGGTAGCATTGAGAAGTATCAAATCTGAAAACGAACTTGCTTGTATAAAAGAAGGTTTCAGAATTGTAGAAATTGCTACTGACGAAGTAATCAAAGCATTAAAACCCGGCGTTACCGAACTTCAAATGGTAGGTATTGCACAAAAAGTTATTTACGAACACGGTGCAGAGTACGAAGGA
This sequence comes from Christensenellaceae bacterium, assembly GCA_045644505.1. GTDB lineage: Bacteria > Bacillota > Clostridia > Christensenellales > Borkfalkiaceae > UBA1259. The sequence goes on from JAZRGZ010000013.1 coordinate 47,765, forward strand.
CTTCCCATGTACGTATTCAGCGAATCTTCTACCCGTCACGCTATCAGCCGTTCTACTTATAAAGAAATCGGCAAAAACGATATCGTACAACTTAACCTTTCTGCAAAAATCGACGGTTATTCACCTGCAATCGGTCTTCCCGTATTTATGGGTAAGGCAGAAGGCGAAAAGAAAGAACTCGTAGAATTCTGCTTAAAGATGCACAACTGGACTACTGAAAACTTAAAAGCTGGCATTAAAGCCGACGTTGTTCCCAAAAAGTTCTTACAAATGTTTAAGGACGCTGGTTACGAAAAGAACTACGTTTACGGACCTTGCCACGGTACCGGTATGATAGAAGTTGAAGCTCCTTGGATGGAAACTTCTTCTAACTACGACTTAAAG
>JAZRGZ010000014.1:0-8133 GCA_045644505.1 Christensenellaceae bacterium
ATAGAGTAAAAAAATCCTCGGAATTAACCATCCGAGGCAATGCCGACATTAAAATCGGCGGGTGCATGGGCTATACCCATACCTGATTATGTTTCTATTATAAATTATAAAAAGGGCAAAGTCAACTATTTTAAGCAAAAAGGCTAAAAAAAGTGAATAATAAAAACGCACTAACACGGTTATGACCCGTCAACCTTGTGCGTTTACAATCATTGATTGCGTTTTTATTATATGCTATAAAGTACAAAAATGGCATAGCGGTTTTTGTTCACACCCCAGCAATTACTAGCCGTCTAAGTTGAACCACCTTAATAGTGGTAAAAGTTGGACGATTTTTTGCTTTTAAATTTTTAATAAGACATACATTTGTATTGTTTTGTGTTATTATTTAATTAATAAAAAGGAGTTTGTTATGCAAGAACCACATATTAGCCTTTTTTTGTATCCGAGAGTAGAATGTTGGGATTATTCAGCGAAATTAAAAAAAGCAACTTTTAAAAAGTTTTGAAAAATTTTTCAAATATGACTAAATCTGTCATGAATAGTCAGATATAATAAATTAAAATAAAATGGAGGTAATTGATATGAACTGTCAATACACATGTAAAAAGAAGAAATATGATTTAAAGGAGATTGGAGGGGCACAAATATTATTGTTAAATGGAGATTTTATAAGGCTTTCAAAAAAAGAAATTTTAAAGATTGAAGTTAGTTTATACGATAAGCTAATTCATTTTAACAATTGTTATTTTCCCGTAGCGAAGAGTGGGTTTATAAAGCTTAAAATTGTTGATAGAAAACCAAAATACGACAATTCCTCAGTATATAATCTAAAAGAGTATACAAAAGATAGAAAATCTTTTATTGAAAAAATTTGTGCAGAAGAGGGTGTTTTTGCTATTCGTTTGTTTGACAATTTAAAATGGGGCGACACAATCTTTGGCAATATACTTGCTAAAAAAGAAAATGATTTTTTAATCTTAACTTTTTCCGAAAGCTTATCGTTAGGCTCGGCAGATGGCGAAAATCACGTTGTAAACTTAAAAAACGTTAGAAAAGAAGACTCTAGAATTATACATTTAAATTTTGAAAACTGTGACGGTATAGACGTTTATCAAGACGAGATTAAAGAAATCAACTTAAATTTCGAAAAAGAGCTAGAATGGAATTCGAAAGGTTATGCTAGGGTTATAAAAGACGGATGTATAAGGTTAAAATTCAATAAAGATTATAACGACGGAAGAAAAGCAAACGTATGCCTTAAAAATAATAAACTAACACTAAAAGATTTGGAAAAGCGTATTTGTGGAAATGGAGAAGACGACGTTGATATTTGTCATTTATACGTGTCTAACAATTACTGTGGCTATGGTTTAGAAAAGGAAGAAGCAATATCTTTAAATAACCTTTCGGAATATCCAAAAAATTATAGTGAAGACGATGAAGAAGAAATATATATTCCTTATATATCTGGATATGCTAAAAAAGAGAAAGACGGCTCGATTTTAATAACGTTTGGCAAAAAAGGACGTAACAACGTAATATATGCTTTACAAACTCAAAATTACGCCGATAGACCATTTGTAAGAAAAAAGTTCAATTAGGTTAGCGGACGTGCAACCAAGCGAGATACTGTTGAGTCACCTATGGCTTTGCAGTATTTTTTATTAGTAAAAGTCTAACCATTTTAAAAAGCAAAAACCGTAAAAAGTTTTCGCTTTTCTATTTTGTTGCAATACATATTAAAAAGTGATATAGTAAAATTACAAATGATTTGGAGAAAGGTTTATGGCACAAGTGAACGCCAAATGCACAAATTGTGGTGAAAATATTTTAATTGACGATAATAAAGAAGCAAATATTTGTCCGATTTGTAAAGAGTCCTTTATTACTAACAAAGCAATAAATTTATTTAATGTAGAGACGGAAAAGGAAGTGTTAATAAAAGAAAACAAAAAAAGACATGTGTGGAAATCTTTTGGCAAGGGGCTTTTAATGGTTTTAGAGTGTGTTGGATACTTGTTTTACTGCCTCTTTTTTGTTTGGCTTTTTGTAGATATAACCAATGATTTAAAAAAGAAATAAACAAAGAAAAGCGTTAGAAATTTTCTAACGCTTTTTTTCATTTAAAAAACCCTTTCATCTGGGTTTTTTATGCGATTTGCTATTTATTGTGTTTTATTTAACCAACTCGTTTAGACTTTTCATTAGTTCTGCGGTGGGGGTGGGGAGGGTTCCGAACGGAAACTCAATTCCCAACTTGTCGTATTTTGTTTGGCAGATTTTTTTAAACGGCAAAAGTTCAATTTTGTCGACACAAGGGTATTTTGCGACGATTTCTTTAAGGTTTAAGATATTTTCTTTATCGTCGTTTATAGTTGGAATTATTACTTGTCGCACTGTGGTTGGTATTTTTTTATCGTTTAACACGCCTAAAAATCTTAATACCGTGTCGAGATTACACCCGACGTATTTAAGATAATCTTGGTTGTTAGTATATTTAACGTCTAGTAAAACTCTATCTGTACAGTCTAGTAAAGACAAAATTTTATCGCTTAAAATGCTACCCGAGGTGTCTAGACAAGTGTTTATACCGTTTTTTTTGCACAATTCAAAGAGTTCTTTCACAAAATCGGCTTGAAGAAGTGGTTCACCACCCGAAACGGTAATTCCGCCGTCTTTACCGAAATACTCGATAAAACGGCTAGCATTATTAAATACTTGTTCGGGGGTATATTCGTTACCGTTATTTTTATCCCAAGTGTCGGGGTTGTGACAGCAACTGCAACGAAGATTACAACCTTGCATAAACACAACGTATCTTATCCCCGGTCCGTCTACCGTGCCTAGGCTAAAAAAAGAGTGAATCTTGCCTAAAACTTGATTACATACTTTCATGGAAAGTCCTAGATATAACTTCTTTTTGTTGTTCTTTTGAAAGTTTATTAAAGTTTACTGCGTATCCTGAAACTCTGATAGTAAGGTTGGGGTATTCCTCGGGGTTTTCGTAAGCTTTCATAAGCGTTTCACGGTTTAAAACGTTAACGTTTATATGATGAGCCTTTTTCTTAAAATAACCGTCTAAAATACATACGAGATTAGTAATTCTTTCGTCGTCAGTTTTGCCTAATGCTTCGGGTGTGATTGAGAAAGTGTTAGAAACACCGTCGCGACAATCGTCGTAACTGATTTTTGCAACTGAATTAAGCGATGCGAGAGCGCCGTTTTCTTCTCTGTTGTGCATGGGGTTAGCACCGGGTGCGAAAGGCGAGAAAGCAGGTCTACCGTCGGGAGTTGCGCCCGTGTTCTTTCCGTACATAACGTTAGAAGTTATTGTTAAGACCGAAAGAGTGTGTTCTGCGTTGCGATACGTGGGAGTTTTTCTTAATTCGGTAATAACTTTATGGGTAATTTCTTTTGCCATCAAGTCTACTCTGTCGTCGTCGTTGCCGAATTTGGGGAATTCCCCAACAGTATCAAAACCAACGATATAACCGTCTTGATTTTTAACGGCAGTAACGTTAGCGTATTTGATAGCCGAAAGTGAATCGGTTACTACGGATAGTCCTGCCACGCCAAACGCCATGAATCTGCCTACTTCGGTGTCGTGTAGCGCCATTTGGGTTTTTTCGTAAGCATATTTGTCGTGCATATAATGAATAATATTCATCGTATTTACGTAAAGGCGAGATAACCAAGCGATGTATATATCATAGCGCTCTTTAACGCTTTCATAGTCGAGTTTGTCTAAAACGGGCATTTGCGGTCCGATTTTAATATTGCTGGTGGCATCGTAACCACCGTTAAGAGCGATAAGCAATAATTTTGCAAGGTTACAGCGCGCGCCGAAGAACTGCATTTGTTTTCCGACTTTCATTGCCGAAACACAGCAAGCAATGGCGTAGTCGTCACCGTATATAGGGCGCATAATATCGTCGTTTTCGTATTGAATAGAATCGGTGTCGCAAGAAACCTTAGCGCAGAATTTTTTAAACGCTTCGGGAAGATTGTTAGACCAAAGTATAGTAAGGTTAGGTTCGGGGGACGAGCCTAAGGTATACAAGGTGTTTAACATACGGAAACTGGTTTTGCTTACCAAAGTTCTTCCGTCATCACCCATACCACCTACTGCTTCGGTTATCCACATAGGGTCGCCACCGAACAGTTCGTTGTATTCGGGCGTTCTCAAATGGCGGGCGATACGAAGTTTTATAACGAAATCGTCCATGAGTTCTTGTGCTTGTTGTTCGGTTAAAACGCCGTTTTTGATATCACGTTCAATATAAATATCAAAGAACGTACTAACTCTGCCTAATGACATCGCCGCGCCGTTCTGTTCCTTGATTGAACCAAGATAACCAAAATACGTCCATTGAATAGCTTCTCTGGCGTTTTTTGCGGGCTTAGAAATATCGTACCCGTAAGACTTCGCCATTTCCTTTAAATAGCCTAAGAAAGCGATTTGTTGAAAAAGCTCTTCGTCAAGACGAATTGTGTCAACGTTGAAATCACCGTTAGCAAGAGCGTTTTTATCTTTTTGTTTTTCTTCTATGAGTTTGTCTACTCCATAAAGCGCTATACGACGGTAATCGCCTATAATTCTACCTCTGCCGTAAGCGTCCGGAAGTCCGGTTATTACGTGGCATTTTCTCGCCATACGCATTTCGTCGGTATACGCGCGGAAAACACCGTCGTTATGGGTAGTTCTAAAACGGAATTCTTCCGTTACTTTATTGCTTAAACGGTAACCGTAAGCTTCGCACGCTTGTTTTACCATTCTCATACCGCCGAACGGGTTAACGCCACGTTTTAACGGTTCATCGGTTTGCATACCAACTATAAGTTCGTTATCTTTATCGATATAACCGGGCGCGTAACTAGTAAGCGAAGAAACAGTTTCTACGTCTACGTCTAACACACCGCCCGCTTGTCGTTCGCGCTTAAACAAAGCGTTGACTTTTTCCATTAACTTATTAGTGCGCATCGTTGCAGACGATAAAAACTTGTCGTCGCCCGTGTACTCAGTGTAATTTGTTTGAATAAAATCACGCACGTCAATATTTTCTTGCCAGTTACCTTTTTTAAATCCTTGCCAATTTTCGTGTTGCATAACATACCTCCTTTATAGGACTGCCTATATAAAAAGGGCAATCCAATTTCGTAAAAAATTGAACTGCCCAGACGGTCGGCTTATGTGCGTACACTCCCTTGCGGTCTACCGCTTTATCCGTCAGTCGTGTAGGCATCTTTATTATACATCAGTGAAAAGGCATTGTCAAGTCAAAAACAAACTTAAAAAATATTTTATTAACTACAAGTTATTGTGTTTTAATTTTATAAGTGGTATAATGAAAAAAATATCATTAATAAATACAGTGGGTGCATATGAAAATTGCTTTTACGGGTGATACAGGCTTTACCAAATATTTTAAGGGCGCACTGGCAAAACCTAATTTGTTAGATGAAAAGCTAGTAGAATTTTTAAATGATAGCGACATAACGGTTGTTAACGTAGAAGGTGCAGTATGCACAGGCGAACAAAACGCACAAAAACCCCTTTTGCACTCTAATCCTCCTGAAATTGCCGAGTTTACTAAAAAACTAAACGGTAAAATCTGGAACGTAGCAAACAATCACATTAACGACTGTGGCACAGAGGGTATGTTAAGCACGGTGCAATTTGCTTTAAGTAACGGCTGTCAAGTGCTAGGTGCAGGTAAAAATAAGAAAGAGGCGTCTAAGCCTATTGTTGTAAACGACGAAAACGGTGTAAAGGTAGGGCTTGTTTCGGTAAATTACGATAAAAGCGCTGTTGCTACCGACACACTTCCCGGCTGTGTCTTTTATACGGATTTTAAAACGATAAAACAATCAATAAAAGCCGTGAAAAAACAAAACGCATGGTGTGTGCTTAACGTTCACGCAGGCGACGAATTCAACGCCGTACCTTTGCCGTATATAACAAAAATCTACAAAAAATACTTAAAACTCGGCGCCGACGTGGTTATAGGGCATCACCCCCACGTGGTGGAAAACTACGAAAAAGTTGGTAAAAAAATCATATTTTATTCGTTAGGAAATTTTGTTTTTGACACAGATTATCAAAGACAACAAGACTATACGCAGTACGGTGTTTTAGTAAAAATAGATTTTGGTAAAAAAGAGTTTACTTTTGAAACACAGGGAACATTTATTGATAGACAAACCCAAACGATTAGGGCGCACGAACTACCTAAAATTTTTACAAATATCGACAAAAAGCTTTATAAAAAATTATGGCCGTTATCGGGTTGGGTTTTGCGCTTAAATGAAAGAGTAAAATTTTTAACCATTTACCCCGAAACAAAAGCCTTTACTAGTATAGTAGAGTGGGAAAACTTTGAACGCAATTTGGGCACTCAACGCGCAAATGAAGAAAACAAAGCCGAAAAACTGTTCGCTAAGGGGGAATGGCAATATGCCCCCAAAGAACTAGTAGAATACATAAAGGGGCAAAGATTATGAGCGTAGAAAAACTTTTTACACAAATAGAAAATTTAGAAAACGAATATCTTAATTTTCTAATCGACGTTTGCAATATTGAAAGTCCTACCGACTACAAAACAGGCGTAGACGCAGTAGGAAAATATTTTATAGACAAAGCAGAGCAAAAAGGTTGGGACGTTGAAGTTTGTAAACAAGAGGTTTCAGGCGATTGTGTTTGCATAACGCTTAACCCCAACGCCAAAGGTCAACCCGTATGTTTTTCGGGACATATGGATACAGTTCATCCCGTTGATTTGTTTCCAAAAAATCCTACCGTTATAAAAGACGGAATTGTGTACGGACCGGGCGTTATAGACTGCAAAGGCGGTTGCGTTGCAAGTTTTATGGCTATGGACGCTTTACAACGCATAGGGTACATCGATAGACCGATAAAACTTATTTTACAAAGCGACGAAGAAAACGGAAGCCGTTTCAGTAACAAAACGACGGTTGATTTTATGGGCGAAAAGGCAAAGGGGTGTATCGCTTTTTTGAACACTGAGCCACATTATAATAGCAGGGCAACCGTAGAAAGAAAAGGTATAAAAAAATACGGGTTTGAAATAACCGGTAAATCTGCTCACTCTGGCAAGTGTTACGATGGTATTAGCGCAATTAAAGATGCAAGTTATAGAATTATAGAACTCGAAAACCTTAAAGATGCAAAAGGTATAACTTGCAACTGTGGCATAATAAGTGGTGGTACTGCTGAGAACACCGTACCTGAAAAGTGTGCTTTTACCGCAGATTTTCGATATAAAACCGTAGAACAAGGCAAATGGATAGACGAGTTTGTTGTAGAATTTGCCAAAAAAACGTTTGTTGAAGGTGCTAGCTGTGTTGCCACGTTAAAAAGTTGGCGTTTTCCTATGGAAAAAGTACAAAGGAACGTCGAGCTTCTGGAAAAAATCAACAAAATTTACCAAGACATCGGCTTACCTGTTTTAGAAGAAGTTAGCAACGACGGGGGTGCAGATTCCGCCGATATGACGGTAAAAGGAATACCTTGTCTAGATAGTTTTGGTACGGAAGGCGGAAAAGTTCATAGTGAACAAGAGTTTATGTACGCAAATTCTTTGATAAAGTCAGCAAAACGTCTAGCTTCCGTTGCGTATTGCATAAAATAAAAATTAACAGCAAGGAATAAAGTATGAAAAATAAAAAAACGACTATCGCATTTAGTGGCGATATAGGGTTTGATAAATATATGGACAAAAAATGGGAAGACGATAATCTTTTGTCAGACGATATTGTAGAGTTTTTCCACAGTGCAGACCACGTTTGTATAAACGTAGAAGGTGCGGTTGTCGATGCTGACAACGTCAAAGAAAAGACGGAATTCTTCCACGCAATGAACCCTACCGCTGTACAGGTTTTTAATAAAATAGGCGCTGATATTTGGTCGATTGGCAATAACCATACGATGGACGCTGGGGTTGACGGGGTAAAAAGCACGCTAAATTTTGCAAAAATTAACAACGTTAAAACTATCGGCGCAGGTTTAAATTTAAGTCAAGCGTCCGAGCCTGTTTATATACCCGAAGCAGGAGGTATAGGAATTTTTAATGTTTCCTATATGAAAGAAAAAGTGCCCGCAACAGAAACTCA
>JAZRGZ010000015.1:0-32572 GCA_045644505.1 Christensenellaceae bacterium
GAGCACATAAAATTTCACCGATACCAAAGGTCATATCACCAGAAGTAAAACTAATACCACTTAATACGAAACAACCTGCTAGACATAATATGCTAGATAATATAGTTAAAAACGACGGTTTTTTCTTAATAACAAAGAAAAGTATTACGGGGACGACTACGCAAGAAAGATTTTCTAAAAAAGCATATTTTGTAGGTGTGGTGTAATAAAGACCGATTTTTTGAATAACAGACGCTAACGCTACGCATACACCGGTGGGAATAGCAAGGGCGAAATATCCAGCGTTAAGTTTTTTTAATCTTCCCCAACAAATTATAAGAAGTGAGATTGCCGATATTACGCCAACTACTGCAGTTCTTAGCGCTACCGAATAGTTTTGGTTTAGATAAGTGTTAAGTGGTGGCGAACAGCCCCAAATTAGGACTACTAAAAATATCAACGCATAAGCAAAATATGTTTTATTATGTTTTCTTTTTTCGTTTAACATATGTAGTTCTCCTTAACAATTGTACATTATATACTAAAATTTTTAATTTGTGAATTAAATGTTTTGCATAATGTTATGAAAAATTTTCACACCCCCTTGAAAAAATATTCATAAGATGTTAAACTTTATGTATGGAAAAAAATATGAGAAAAGCAGTAATTGTAACGGGCGCATCGGGTGGTATGGGTAAAGAGGTTTGTAAAACCCTAGCCGAAAACTTCGATGTTTTCGCTTTAGATATACGCCCAACTAACCTAAACGACAGTAGAATAACCGACGTAATCGTGGACGTTACTGATAATAGTTCGGTAGAAACAGCAAAAGAACTCGTAGAAAAAAGCGGTAAAACGATATATAGCGTTGTTCATACGGCAGGGATATATGATTTAGATTCACTTATAGAAATGGATGAAAAAAGGTTTACTAAAATTTTTGACGTAAATCTTTTTGGCGCATATAGAATAAATAAAGCATTTACACCATTGATAGAAAAAAAGGGTAGAGTGATAATGGTAACGAGTGAACTCGCACCACTAGACCCATTACCGTTTACAGGCGTTTATGCTATAACAAAATCTGCACTAGAAAAATATGCATATTCACTTCGGATGGAACTAAATTTATTAGACATAAAAGTGGTGGTAATACGTCCCGGCGCAGTCAAAACTACTTTGCTTAACGATTCAACTACGTCGTTAGATAGATTTGTTGATAAAACTGAGTATTATAAAGTAAATGCTGAAAGATTTAAAAAAGTGGTAAACTCGGTAGAAAATAAAAATGTCGAACCTCAGAGAATTGCAAAGGTTATAAGTAAAGCGATAAAAAAGAAAAATCCCCAATACGTTATTAACGTAAACCGCAATATTTTACTACGCTTATTAAATGTTTTACCTCATCGTTTACAAGTAAAAATTATCGGAAGAATATTAAAGTAACCAAAAAGGCTAGCGAATTGAAATTCGCTAGCCTTTAACTTTGTATTAATTAAATTATTTAAGTAATTCTAAAGCCGTGTTAATAACGTTTTCGGTGGTGAAACCGTAGTGATTAAATAACACTTTTGCAGGACCACTTGCACCAAATTCCGTCATACCAATAACTTTACCGTCTAAACCAACGTACTTATACCAAGCGTTTGGCGTACCTGCTTCGATAGCAATTCTCTTAGTTGATTTGCTAGGCAAAACACTTTCCTTGTATTTTTTTGTTTGTTTATCGAAAAGTTCCATACAAGGCATAGAAACTACTCTAACGTCAACGCCTTGTTCTTTTAAGGTTTCGTAAGCCTTAACTGCGTGGACAAGTTCGCTACCCGTAGCCATTAAGATAAGGTCGGGGGTAGATTTAACTGAATTTTTAACAATATAGCCACCCCTTAAAGCGTCCTTACCAGTACCATCTAACATAGGAATAGTTTGACGTGATAAGAATAAACAAAACGGTCTGTCGCTAGTTAAAGCGTTTAACCAACAAGCAGTAACTTCTCTACCGTCAGCAGGACGGTAAACGTTAATGTTGGGCATAGAACGGAAACTGTCGTAGTGTTCAACGGGTTGGTGGGTAGGACCGTCTTCACCAACACCGATAGAATCGTGGGTTAAAATATAGATTGCAGGGATTCCCATAATAGCAGCCATACGCATAGCTGGGCGCATATAATCAGAGAATACTGCGAAAGTTGCGCAGTAGGGACGAACGCCACCGTGTAAGTATAAACCGTTGACAATAGCAGTCATGGCGTGTTCACGAATACCAAAGTGGAAGTTAGAACCTGCTCTGTTTTCTACTGAGTAATCAGCACGCGCTTTCATTATAGATTTATTAGACGGGCCAAGGTCAGCACTGCCACCGAAAAGGTTGGGAACAAGTTTTTCTAATTTGTTTAGTACCGTGCTACCGTATCCTCTTGATGCGTCGTCTTTTTCAAAGTTCCATAAGTCTTCGTTTTCTAGAACCTTAGTATAATCGGGGTTTAGCCACTCGTTAAATTCCTTAGCAAGTTCAGGGTAGGTTTCTGAATAAGATGCGAAAAGTTCCTTCCAAGCCTTTTCTGCTTTTTTACCCTTGTTAGCGAACTTTTTGCAGTGCTTAAATACTTCTTCTGGAACTTCAAACGGTGGATAATCCCAACCGAGATTTTCTTTTAATTTATCAACGTTTTCTTGACCTAAGGGTGCGCCGTGAGAAGATGCAGAATCTACTAACGGAGAACCATAGCCTATATGCGATTTAATTATAATTAGTGATGGTTTTTCTTTCTCTGCTTTTGCTTTTTTGATGGCTTTATTAATAGCATCAACATTATTAGCGTCGGCAACGCGTAAAACTTGCCAACCCATAGCCTCGTGGCGTTTTGCAACGTCTTCGGTAAACACGGTGTCGGTAGAGCCTTCAATGGTGATATCGTTATCGTCGTAAAGAGCAATAAGTTTACCAAGTTTTAAGGTTCCAGCAAGAGATGCAGCTTCGTATTGAATACCTTCTTGCATACAGCCATCGCCCATTAAAACATACGTATAATGGTCAACGATAGGGAAACCTTCTTTATTAAATTTTTCTGCAAGATGAGTTTCTGCAATAGCCATACCTACTGCGTTAGCAAAACCTTGTCCGAGCGGTCCCGTACTTGTCTCGACACCGGGGCAAACCTTATATTCGGGGTGACCTGTCGTACGGCTACCGAATTGACGAAATTCTTCAAGTTCTTCTTTTTTAAGACCGTAACCGAATAAATATAAAAGAGAGTAAGCAAGCATAGAGCCGTGACCTGCCGATAGAACAAACCTGTCACGGTTAAAAAAGTTGGGGTTTTTGGGGTTAAACGTCATATTGGTATACGTTGCGTATCCAATAGGCGCAGAACCTAGCGCGATGCCGGGGTGACCAGATTTTGCTTTTTCAATAGCGTCGGCTGATAAAACCCTGATAGCGTTAATAGTTAATTGTCTTACGTCTTGCATACTGTTCTCCTAAAAGTTTAAGTTAAGTTTTTCCGCTGATATTTAGGGTGAGGAAATACTACACAAACATTATATAGTATAAACGGGTATTTTTCAAGCCTTTTTCAATTCTTTTTTGGTTAAATAATAAGAAAAAAGACTTGTAAAAATTAATATCGTCGTGTATAATTAATAATATATTATATTATTAAGAATTTATACGAACGGAGATAATTATGGACGCAAACAAATTCGTAACACAAATCGCAAATATTGAAACCGATTTCGCTCAATGGTATACCGACGTCGTTTTAAAAACCGGATTAGTTGATTACGGTCCTGTTAAAGGCACGATGGTAATACGCCCTTACGGTTACGCTATTTGGGAAAATATTCAAGCCGATTTAGACAAACGTTTCAAAGAAAAAGGTTCTAAAAACGCTTATTTTCCGTTACTTATTCCTATGAGTTACTTTACGAAAGAAGCAGAACACGTAGAAGGATTTGCGCCCGAAGTGGCGGTCGTTACGCATGCAGGCGGTCAAAAATTAGAAGAACCTCTTGCAATTCGTCCTACAAGTGAAACTATTATAGGAACTATGTATTCTAAATGGATACAGTCGTATAGAGATTTACCCGTCATTATGAACCAGTGGTGTAACGTTATGCGTTGGGAAAAAACCACCCGTCCTTTTTTGCGTACTTCTGAATTTTTATGGCAAGAAGGTCATACCGTTCACACGTCGGAAGAAGAAGCAATCGACGAAACTATGACGATGCTAGAAGTTTATAAAGATTTCGCTATGCAAACGCTTGCAATCCCGGTAATTACGGGCAAGAAAACTGAAAAAGAAAAGTTTGCGGGCGCAGTTGCCACTTACGGCATGGAAGCAATGATGCTTGACGGAAAGAGTTTGCAAGCAGGCACTTCGCATTACTTAGGTCAGAATTTCAGTAAAGCGTTTGATATTAAATATTTAGATAAAGACAGCAAACTTAAATACGGATATACGACGTCTTGGGGTGTTTCTACAAGACTTATCGGCGCAGTTATAATGGCGCACGGCGACCAAAGAGGTTTAGTATTACCGCCTAAGGTAGCACCCGTGCAAGTTATTATTATTCCCATTGCGGCGCATAAAGGTGGAGTTATAGAAAAAGCCAAAGAATTAGAAGAAAAACTTGTTAAATTAGGTATTCGCGCTGAAACTGACACTCGTGATATGAGTCCGGGTTGGAAGTTTAACGAATGGGAAATGAAAGGCGTTCCCGTCCGTATAGAAATAGGTCCTAAGGATATCGAACAAAACCAAGCGGTAGTTTGTCGTCGCGATAACTTTGACAAACAGTTTATCGGTTTAGACGGAATTGATACTTTCATCAAATCGCTATTAGATACGGTACAGGTCGATATGTTAGAAAAATCAAGACAACGTCGCGATGCAAAAATTGTAGAAGCCGACAGTTTGGAAGGTATATTAAACGGCGTAGAAGGGAAAAATTTCGTAAAAGCAGGTTGGTGCGGTTGTAGAGAGTGTGAAGACAAGGTTAAAGAATACGCTCAGGCAACGTCAAGAGTTATGCTAGACGAAGAAGGCGTTCCTGAAAAATGCGCTATTTGCGGAAAACCTGCTAAACATAAAGTAGTCTTTGCAAGAGCGTACTAATTGTAAAGATAAATTATAGGAGAGATATGTTTAACATAATAGACGCAACCGGTTTCGGTATGCAAGTATCAAAAGGCGTAGTGGTTTCTATAATACTAGTTCCTTTGTTAGTAAGGGCGCTGTTTTACCTTTTACGAGGTATAGGAATATACGTTATTTCAAAAAGAGCAGGCGTAAAACAGGCGTGGATGGGTTTCGTGCCGTATATTTGGATTTATCCGTTGCTTAAAACGTTATCAAGCGAAAAATTTTTCGGTACGACTTTCGGAAAGATTGCTGGTTTACTTACCGTAGTATTTGCTTTATCCGGTATTTTTACTCTCTTTTACTCTCTGGTGGAAGCAATACCCGTAATCGGTTATTATTTACAAGGTGGAACGGTTTCACTAGTTTTAGGAGAAGCGGAATCGTTGTTTATGACGGGAGCTGATTTTGTCAATCCCTTAGACACTCCGTTTATGGTAATATTTTTAAAAATAATCGGTGGATTAAGCGTACCGCTTGACCTAGTCGCACTTATTATTGAAGTATTTATGTACGTTGCGTTGTTTAAGCGTTATTGGGCTAACAACTATATTTTAGGCACGGTATTATCGGTTTTAGGTTTGTTCTGGCTTATGGTGTTTATTATAAGAAAAAAACAGCCCAAAGATTTTAACGAATATTTAAGAAGCAGGTATTCTAACGTTTATAATCCGTATGGTACTAATCCTTACGGTAGACAACAAAACCAGAATACAAATTATAACGAAGACCCGTTTAAAGATTTTTCTTCTAACGAAGACCCTTTTGCGGAGTTCGAAAAAGACAAGGACAATAAATAATGACGAGTGAAAATATAGCGGCAATTTCCACGGCGCTTGCGCCAAGCGGTGTTGCCGTCATACGCATAAGTGGAGATAATCCGCTAATTATAGCGGAGAAAATGTTTACTCCGCTAGGAAAAACCCCTGTAAAAGAATTTGCGCCCAACGTAATGTACGCGGGCGAGGTAGACGCAGGGGATTTTTGCGATTTTGGGATGTGCGTATATTTTAAAGCGCCTAAAAGTTTTACGGGCGAAGATACAATTGAATTCCATATTCACGGCGGAACTGCTATTACTCGTGGAGTTTTGCAAAAAGTATTAAACTCGGGCGCAAGGCTAGCTACTAACGGCGAATTTACTAAACGCGCTTTTATCAACGGTAAATTATCGTTATCGTCCGCAGAAGGTCTTATCGACATGATAAACAGCGAGGCAATAAGCGGTGTTAGGGCAGGATATAATCTTTACAGAGAAAAACTTACCTCTGAAATTCAAAAAGAACAAGACAAAATTACCGAGGCGCCTGCTGAAATTGACGCCGATATGGATTTCCCCGAAGAAGACCTAGAAGAAATGTCGACGGACAGAGTTCGCGAAATACTTACTTCCGTTGTAGAAAAATTAGATAAACTTATCGCATCGTACAAGACGGGTAGAATACTAAAATCTGGCGTAAAAGTTGCAATTGTGGGTAAACCAAACACGGGTAAGAGTTCAACGTTGAACGCAATTTTAAACTATGATAAAGCAATTGTTTCAGACATTGCAGGAACAACTCGCGATATCGTAGAAGGCGCAACCGATATCAACGGTGTAAGGTTTAATTTTTCGGATACTGCGGGCATTAGAGAATCTGACGACGTTATAGAGCGTATGGGGGTAAACCTCTCAAAACGAATACTTAACGAAAGCGACATAGTTCTTTTTATAATAGACGCAAGTCAAGTCGACAGCCTAGACGAAGCTATTTTCGAACTTATAAAAGATAAAAATTACATAACAGTTGTAAATAAAATAGATAAAGCTGAATACAAAGACCATAGAGCCGATGCGTATATTTCGGCTATTAACTCAATAAATATAGATAACTTAAAAACGCTTTTATACGAGCGCGCGGTTGGAACGGTAGATACCAACGGCGAATATTTAGTCGAAGAACGGCATTTTGAAGCCTTAAAGCGTGCCAGAGAGAAAATATATTTTTCTTTGCAGTCTTTAAGAAGCGTTCCATTAGAGCTTGTTTCAATTGACCTAAAAGACGGTTGGGACGCGCTTGGTGAAATTTCCGGTAAAACGGCAAGCGAAGAGATAATCAACACGATTTTTTCTAAGTTTTGCGTGGGCAAGTAGGAGAGAGTATGGTAAATCTCGAACTATATAAAGTGTTCTATACGGTGGCAAAATGCGGTAGTTTAACCAAAGCCGCAGAAGAGTTATATATATCGCAACCGGCAGTATCACAGGCAATAAAACAGTTGGAATCTCAACTTGGAGGACAACTTTTTAATCGTACCCATAAAGGTATGGAGCTTACTGAAACGGGCGGAAAACAAATTTTCGATACCGTTGAAAAGGCGTTAAAACTTTTTGATGAAGCCGAAAAGAAGTATCTTGAACTTAAAGATACGGCAACGGGTGTTATCAGAATTTGCGCGTCGGATACGGTAAGCACGCACTTTTTATTGCCATACATAAAAGAATATCACGAAAAATATCCAGAAGTTAACCTTATACTTGAAAACGGCACTTCGCAAGAAAGTATAGAACTTTTAAAAAACAACAAGGGCGACTTAGGGTTTGTAAATCTTCCCGTTGACGACAGAGATATAAACCTTGTAGATACGGTAATGCACTTGCACGATACTTTCGTTGCAAGCGACAAGTTCAATACGTTAAAGGATAGGACGGTAGATTTAAATAATTTACAAGATTATCCGCTTCTAATGTTAGAATTATCGTCTGCCACTCGTCAAGCCATCGTGTCGTTTGCGCATTCGCAAGGCGTTCATTTGCACCCTGAAATTGAACTTTCAAGCCTAGAACTTATGACGTCGTTTGCTAAAAACGGTATAGGTATTGCCTGTATTCCAAGAGAGTTTGTTAAACACGAACTAACAGAAGAAAAAAGTTTGTTTGAAATCAAAACCAATCCCGTATTACCGACGAGGGCAATAGGATTAGCAGTTCCAAAAGACGTTGAACTTACTTTTGCTGTAAAAGAGTTCGTAAATATGATAAAAAACCATAAAGGGGACTAAGTATGGAAATTTGGCAAGCAATTATACTAGGCGCAGTTCAAGGGTTTGCTGAATTTTTACCCATATCAAGTAGCGGACATTTGATGCTATTGCAGTATTGGTTCGGTATCGAAGAAGCTTTTTTTTACAGCATAATGCTACATTTAGGAACTTTAATTCCCGTAATCGTCGTTTTATGGAAAGAAATTTGGGCATTATTTAAAAAACCGTTCAATAAATTATGGTATTTAGTATTAGCCACTATCCCTGCGGGAATAATAGGAATAGTATTTTCGTTAGCTTTTGATTTGGACCAACTTTTCTACGATAATATTTGGTTGTTATCCATTGCCTTTCTTGTTACCGCAGGTGTGTTATTATTCGTTGAAAACAGAGCCAAAAAAACTCAAATGATTAATCCTATTAGCAATAAAACAGCGTTTATAATGGGTTGCGGGCAAGCGTTTGGAGTTTTGCCCGGCATTTCAAGAAGCGGTTCTACGTTATCTTCGGGTATACTGGCAAAGGTGGACAGAGATAGCAACGCTAACTTTACGTTTCTAATGAGTATTCCGATAATTCTCGCCGCTGTTTTAATGGAAAGCGTCGACCTTGTAAAGTCTGGTTCTATCGGTAACGTCAACTGGATTTCCTTAGGTTTTGGAATTGTAACTTCTGCAATATGTGGATACATAGCCGTTAAGTTTATGCTTAAAATAATAAAAAAAGCAAATTATAAGTGGTTCTCGTTATACTTATTAAGTATGTCGGTTGCTACGCTTATCACGGCTCTAAGTTAATGGATAAGGACGTAGAAAGATTATTAAAAGGATACGTTAGGCATAATAAAATTGCCAAAACGGTCAAAAAAATATTAAAACAAAAGATAAAAAAAGGAGATTGAAATGAAAAAGTTTTTCAAGGAATTCGGCGCCTTTATTAAGCGTGGTAACGTTTTAGACCTTGCTGTCGGCGTTATTATCGGCGGTGCCTTTACCGGTATTGTAAACGGACTTTCAAATTACGTACTAAAACCCATAATTAACTGGTTACTTGCACTTGTTCTAGGTGCAGACGGCTTAGAAGGCGCAGTTACCATTTTAAGTAAAGCCACTACGGCTGACGGCACACTCGACCTTGCGAACTCTATTTACATTGACTGGGGCGCATTTATAAGCGCAATTATAAATTTCTTGCTTATTGCTATCGTGTTATTCTTAATTGTTAGAACTATTAACAGAGTATCCGAAGGCAACACGAGATTTATGAAAAAACTTCAAAAAGGTTGGCTTCCCAAAGAAGATAGAAAAGAGTTAAAGAAACTAGGCGTAAAACTTTACGAAGAAGAAAAAGTTAAAGAATATTTAGCACAAAAACAAGCAAAAATCGACGAAGAAAAACGCCAAGCTGAACTTAAAGCCTTAGAAGAAAAGAAAAATAATCCCTCAGTAGAAGATTTATTAAAAGATATAAAAGCGCTTTTAGAGAAAGGTTCTCAAAAATAAAACATATTGTTAAATAAAGCGGAAGAACAATCTTCCGCTTTTATTCATACAGTAAGGTATGTTAAATAAAGCGATAATATCTTTAAAAAGACTAAGACAAAACGCCTTGACAATAAAAAGACGCTTACCCAAAAACTGTAAGTTATGCGCTGTGGTAAAATCAGACGCTTACGGGCACGGTATGGTTAGATGTGCAAACGCGCTATATTCTATCGTAGACTGTTATGCCGTTGCAAGCGTGGAAGAAGGGGTAACTTTGAGAGTGGCGGGAATAGATAAAGATATTCTCGTTTTAACGCCTTTTATACAAAAAGACGCATATGCTGCCATTAAATATAATTTAACTTTATCGCTCGACGACGCAAGGGACTTAAAAGTCTTAAATACTCATGCAAAAAAACAAAAAATTACAGCAAAAATTCATATTAAAATTAATACCGGTATGAACAGATTAGGCGTCGACGGGTTAGATGAGTTAAAAGAACTTTTGGAAAGTTTACAAATTTATAAAAACGTTAAGGTGGACGGTGTCTATTCGCATTATTCAAATCCGCAGAACGTCAAATCTCTTGAAAGGCAAACGGGCAAATTTTTACTTGCAAATAACTTGTTAAAGAGTTATAATATAAACGCGACTAAACATATTTCTGCAAGCGGTGGGTTTTTACAAGGCAAATATTTCGATATGGTAAGAATAGGTATTCTTCTTTATGGTTATACGCCTTTTAAAACAAATAAAATTTGCGTAAAACCGATAATGCAAGTTAATTCAGTCGTATTAAAAACTCGTAGGCTAGAAAAGGGCGACACGGCGCTTTACGGCGACAAAAAAGCAAAAAAACCCGTTAGCATTTCAATCGTTAATTACGGATATGCAGACGGGTTACAAAGAAAACAAATCAAAGATATTTACAATAACCGTTGTATGAACTTAACGGCAGTAAAATCGACTGCAAGTAAAGGGAACTATTTAACGGTAATGACAAATGCTGAAACAATGGCTAAACAAAATAAAACTATTAGTTACGAAGTATTGTCGACGTGTTCAATACACGCCGAAAAGGTTTACAGGAGTTAAAAATGAAGTACTTTTTTAAAAGAGCAATATTACCTTGGGTATATTTGATTTTTATGACGGTGTTGACTTTGAGCGTTCACGCCATAGACAGCGTTATACTTAAATTTATTCTTGTATCGGCAACGCTGTTATTATACGTTTTTATAGTGGGTGCTATTTCCTATAAAGACGGACAAGAAGCGTTAAAGGTTAGGCTTGCGAACGATATAGAGAGAAAAACTATTATAGAAACTGGCGAGGACAGACCCTTAAATCGTGAAGAATATAAACCCTATAAGGGGTTTTTAATCGGTGTAATAGTTAGCATTCCTTTAATTATTTTATTATTATTACATACATTATCAATTCCGTCGGCACAAGGCGCAACTACTGTTTTTGGTACGATTACTAACGTTTTATATTCAATTATTTTTAATTTCTTCCGTATAACTGGCGCAAAACTTACAGTTTATACGACCTATTATACCTTGCTGTACGTTCCAGTAATTTGTTTGTCTACGGGAATACCTTACATATTAGGCGCAAAACAAATCGAAAATCAGCAAAAACATATTAAAGAAATACATCAACAAATTTACGGAGAATAAAATTGAGAATTATAGGCGGAATATACGGCGGAAGAATTCTTACCGAGTTTGAAAACATCGGCGTACGTCCAACTTCGGATATGGTAAGGGAGAGCCTTTTTAATATTTTGCGCGATAGGATTGAAGACGCAAAAGTCCTAGACCTTTTTTGCGGAACGGGAGCTATCGGTATAGAAGCTTTATCTCGTGGAGCAAAGCACGTTACTTTCAACGATAATAACGCAAAGAGTTTAGAGTGCTTAAACAAAAACTTAGCATCCTTAAACATTACCGACGGGTATTCGGTAAGTTTAAGGGACGGTTTAGCGTTTTTGCAATCAACGACGGAAAAATACGATATTATATATTTAGACCCACCTTATGACGGCGAACTCGGTGAAACAGCTTTAAATTACGCCCTAAACTGTCTAAATAAAAATGGCGTTATAGTTTACGAAACGGACAAACTAAAAGAATATAATTTAAACGGTTTATTTAATTTCGATACAAGAAAATACGGCAGAAACATATTATATTTTTTTGAAGCAAAAAAACCCGCTTGTGTATTTGCGGGGACTTTTGACCCTATAACTAAGGGGCATGAAAATCTTATAAATAGATGTTTAAATGAATACGAAAAAGTTGTTTTAACGTTAGGCGCTAACGAAGGCAAAACTCCTTTTTTCGACAAAGAACAGAGGTTGGCGTTTTTAAAACTTGTGTACGGTGACAATAAAAACGTTGTAATTGCAGACTACTTGGAATTAAAAGATACTTATGCTGAATTTTTAAGTAAGCAGGGCGTAAAATTTTTCGTTCGCGGTATCAGAAACGAATTAGACGCGGTTTACGAAAATTCAAACATTGGTAAAAACAAACGACTTTATCCCGATATAGAAACTGTATTTATCAAAGCCGACAAAAAATACAAAAAAATCAGTTCCTCAACAGTTCGCGAATATATCGAACAAGGTAAAAATATTGCTCCGTTTATTCCGGAAAAGTGTAAAGACGCTGTAATAGACGCTATTACCAAAAGAAAATCAAGCTAAAAATCAGACCTATTAAAAAACTTAAAACCGCCGAAAACGTCTTGGCTAACAAAAACGGGGCGGTTTTTATTTTTGCTTTTTTTAAAAACGCCACCGATTGCGCTATGACCGAAACTCCGCCAAAACCTACTATAAAAGCCGAAACGGGTAATGCCCAAAAGGTTATGCCTCCGCTTGACACTGATTTTAAGCCTTTTGTAATTTCAAAAAGACCTAACGTTATTCCGTTAGAAAGATTAGTATTTTGAAAAATTTTGTTTAAAACTAAGGTTAAAGGTGAAAGGATTTTTAACGTGACTAGAACTTCCGTTAAAGTATAAAACAAAGTGATTACCGCACCGACGAAAAGTGAGGAATTAACAGCCGAATACACGCAGTCAGAAAATACAAAGTCAACATTTTCGGTAATATTTATTTTATAATCACTTGACCTTTCCCTTCGTTTATAGAAAGAAAAAATCACACCTACTATAACTGCCGATAAAATATTCGATATAAACAATAACAAGCCGAAAAGACTGTTTCTAAACATTACAGAACCCACGCTTACGATTAAGAAAACGGGGGAAGAAGTCGAGCAAAACGCCGACGCTCTAACGCTTTCGGTTTGGGTTAAAACACCTTTTTCTTTTAAGTCGGAAACTAATTTTGCGCCCATAGGAAAACCCGCAATCACGCTCATAAAAAAAGCGTAACCGCATGCGCCGTTTACTTTAAAAAGCTTATTCATAGGTTTAGATAAAACGTTGGAGATTTTAGAAGTAGTTTTCAACTCTGTTAAAATAGCCGTTATAAAAAAATAAGGGAAAAGTGACGGCAATACGCACGCAAAAAAAAGTTTTATACCGTCTATTACGCTATCAGACAAAGACGGAACAAATATAAAAATAAGCGCTAGAAAAATTAAAACAAAAAATAACGAAAAATCTAACTTGCGTCTAACAATGTTTAACATATTTAAATTATATTAGTACTTGAAAAAAAATATAAAGTGTGATAAAATATTTTTATGGATTTATTTGATTTAACCCTAAAAAACCAAGATAATATACCGCTTGCCGAACGTATGCGCGCAAGGAACTTAAACGAATACCTAGGTCAAACCCACATAGTAAGCGAAACGGGGTTGCTCAGACGCGCTATCAAATTAGACAGGCTTGGAAGTTGTATATTCTGGGGTCCGCCAGGTTCAGGTAAAACCACGCTCGCTAACGTTATCGCCAATTCTACTAGCGGTGATTTTATTAAACTTAACGCCGTATCTTCGGGAGTTTCCGACGTTAAAGCAGTTATAGAGAAGGCAAAAGACAACTTAAAGCTATATGGCAAAAAAACTTTTCTTTTACTTGACGAGTGTCATAGATTTAACAAAGCGCAAAGCGACAGTTTGCTTCCTGCAATCGAAAAAGGCGACATAGTTTTTATAGGTTCGACAACTGAAAATCCTTACGCGTCAATGACCCCCGCAATAGTTTCCAGATGCAGGGTGTTTGAGTTGAAGCGTTTAAATGACAACGATATTCTTTTTGCATTAAATAAGGCTTTAAAAGACAAAGAACGCGGTTTAGGAAATCTAAATATTACAGTAGAAGACGACGCTCTTAACCACATCGCGCGTACGGCATCGGGCGATTTAAGAGTAGCCTATAACGCGTTAGAACTCGCTTGTCTTACAACCGCACCGTCAAAGGACGGAGAAATCATAGTAACATTAAAAGATGCCGAAGAATCTATTCAGCAAAAAGCGTTATCGTTTGACGAGCAAATGTATTACGATATTTTATCGGCTTTTTGTAAAAGTTTAAGGGGTAGTGACGCTAACGCTGCACTTTATTACATGCAAAGGCTAATTAAAGGCGGATGCGACCCTATGCTTATCGCAAGACGATTGGTGGTTCATTCGGCAGAAGACGTAGGTTTAGCCGACCCGAACGCGCTAGTCGTTGCAACTAACGCTTTACTGGCTTTTGAAAAATTAGGATTGCCCGAAGGGTTAATTCCTTTATCCGAAGCAATAATTTACGTTTGCGAGGCAGAGAAATCCAACTCGGTAGTCGAGGCAATGTATTCGGCAGAAAGTGACGCTGTAAACGTAAAAGACGATAACGTTCCTTACTGGGTTAAAAACGCGGTATATGCGTCTAAGGAAGATAAAAAATTGTCAGCACAATATAAATATCCGCACGACTACGGTGGATACGTAGAGCAACAATATCTACCTGACAGTTTAAAAGATAAAGTTTATTACGTGCCTAAAAATAACGGGTACGAAAACGTAATAAAAGAAATAAGAAAAAGAAAAGGCAAAAAACATTAATGCAATCATTAAAAGAACTGTATAAAATAGGAATAGGTCCGTCGAGTTCTCACACCATAGGACCTGAAAAAATAGCAACCTATATTAAAACCAAATATCCTACTTGCAACTATAAAGTAATTCTTTACGGTTCGTTGTCGGCGACAGGCAAAGGGCACGGAACTGACAAGGTTTTGAGAAAAGTTTTAGGCGAAGATGTAGAAATTGAATTTAATGTAACTGAAAGAGATTTACCGCACCCGAATACGTTAGACGTTATACTAATAAAAGACGGCAAAGTGTTTAATACCGTGCGTGCAACGAGTGTTGGCGGTGGTAGTATAAAAATTCAAGGCGAGGAGTATATTGAGCCTGAAAGCATTTATTCTTTAACTACTTTTACGGATATAAAGAATTATGTATTAGAAAAAGGCATAAGACTTTACGATTACGTATATGAAACCGAACCTGAAATTAAAGAATATTTAAAAACCGTATGGCAAGTCATGAAAGAGTCAGTTGAACGCGGTTTAACTAAGACAGGAGTTTTGCCCGGCGGGTTAAAAGTACAAAAAAAGGCTAAATATATTTACCAAAGTGACGATATTTTCGTTAGGGATTCGCTTTTAAGAAACAAACTTACTTGCGCTTACGCTTTGGCGGTCGCAGAAGAAAATGCCGATAACGGCTTAATAGTAACTGCACCGACCTGTGGAGCGTCGGGGGTGTTGCCTGCCGTTCTGTATTACGCATATAAAAACGAACACGTCTCGGAAGACGCTATAATTAACGCTCTGGCGACGGCGGGGCTTATAGGCAACCTCGTAAAAACCAACGCGTCTATAAGTGGAGCCGAATGCGGTTGTCAAGCGGAAATAGGCACGGCTTGTTCGATGGCGTCGGGCGCGATTGCTGAAATTTATAATTTAACAGTCGACCAAATAGAATGCGCGTCAGAAGTCGCAATGGAGCATAATTTAGGACTAACTTGTGACCCCGTTTTAGGATTAGTACAAGTTCCGTGTATAGAAAGAAACACTATGGCGTCCATGCGCGCGTTCGATTCTTTTTGCATTGCATATTATTTATCGCCTATGAGAAAGATACCTTTCGATACAATAGTTAAAACTATGTACGAAACTGGCAAAGACTTAAACCACAAATATTTAGAAACTTCACGTGGCGGAATCGCCAAAAATTATCGCTTTGAATAAAAGGAAACAAATATGGACTATTCAGTAAAACTCAGTAAAGAATTTTCAATTCGACCAGACCACTCTACTAATATTATCGCGCTTATCGACGAAGGTAATACTATACCTTTTATCGCAAGATACCGTAAGGAAATGACTGGTTCTTGCGACGACCAAAAGTTGCGTGAAATTTTTGACAGATTAAAATATTTACGTAATTTAGATAAGAGAAAACAAGAAATTGCCGACTCGATTACCGAACAAGGCAAAATGACTGACGAGATTATGGTTTCGCTTGCGGGTGCAGAAACAATGACCGAGGCGGAAGATATTTATCGTCCGTTTAAACAAAAAAGAAAAACTCGCGCGTCTGTTGCAATTGAAAAAGGTTTATCACCGCTCGCAGACGTTATCTTAGAGCAAGACAACTCTATTATTTTAAATAGTCTTGCCGAACAATATATAAACGCTGAAAAAGGAGTAGAAACCACTGACCAAGCGATTCAAGGTGCGTCTGATATTATCGCTGAACGTGTGTCGGACGACGCAGAATTAAGAAAAACTATTAGAAAAAAACTTTTTGAGCTTGGCGACGTTTCCTGCAAACTTTTAGAAAACGAAAATGCTAAAACGTACGATATGTACGCGGAATACAGCGAAAAGGTGGCTAAAATTCCTTCGCATAGAATTTTGGCTATTAACCGTGGCGAAAAAGAAGAATGTTTAAGGGTAAACTTAGTGGTAGACATCGAACTTTTTGTCGATGCTATTAAATCAGTTTACGTTAAGGGAGAGGGCGATTTGTCGTCCATAGTGTCGTCAGCATGTGCCGACGCTTACACTAGACTTATATTCCCGTCGGTTGAACGTGAAGTCAGAAACGAACTCACCGAAAAAGCAAGCGAGCAAGCAATAAAAATGTTTGAAGTTAATCTTCGTCCTCTATTACTTCAACCTCCACTTAAAAATAAAATTATTTTGGGATTAGACCCCGCGTACAGAACTGGTTGTAAAATCGCAGTAATAGACAGCGTTGGTAACGTGTTAGATACGACGGTAGTTTATCCCACTCCGCCACAAAACAAAACCGAAGAAGCCAAAGCAATTCTCTTAAAACTTATTGAAAAACACAACGTTAACGTAATTTCTATCGGTAACGGCACTGCTAGTAAAGAGTCTGAAATTTTTATTGCCGACCTAATAAAATCTAGCGGTAAAGACCTTAGTTACGCCGTAGTAAACGAGGCAGGCGCGTCGGTATACTCGGCAAGCAAATTAGGTGCAGAAGAATTTCCCGATTTCGACGTAACGCAAAGAAGTGCCGTATCTATTGCTAGAAGGCTTCTTGACCCCTTAGCAGAACTTATTAAAATCGACGTAAAATCCATCGGCGTCGGTCAGTATCAACACGATATGCCCGAAAACAGATTAGAAGAAGTTCTAGGTGGTGTAGTAGAAGATTGCGTAAACTCGGTAGGCGTAGACTTAAACACCGCATCGCAAAGCTTACTTTCTTACGTCGCAGGCTTAAATTCGGGCGTTGCTAAAAACATTATCGAATATCGAAAAACTAAACTTTTTACCAAACGTGAAGATTTGTTGAGCGTAAAGAAGTTAGGCGAAAAAGCGTTTACTCAATGCGCAGGTTTCTTGCGTATTAAGGGTGAAAACGTTTTAGATAACACGGCGGTTCACCCCGAAAACTATAAAGCAGTAGAAAAACTCCTTGAAATTACCGGTTACACTCTTTCTGACGTAGAAAAGGGCGAAATAAAGGAAATTCGCGCTCGTATTGATAAAATCGGTTTAAGTTCGGTTGCAAAACAATGCGAAGTTGGTGAACCCACTTTACTCGACATTGTTGCCGAATTGTTAAAACCCGGTAGAGATATTCGTGACAGCTTACCTAAACCTGTACTTAGAAGCGATTTGATGGATTTATCCGACTTAAAAGAGGGTATGGAAATAACAGGCACTGTCAGAAACGTTATCGACTTTGGCGTTTTCGTAGATATCGGCGTACACCAAGACGGTTTAGTTCATATATCGCAGATTTCCGATAATTTTATCAAGCATCCGTCAGACGTGTTAAAGGTTGGCGATATCGTTAAAGTTAAAGTTTTAGGCGTGGACTTAGCGAAGAAAAAAATATCTCTTACCATGAAGACTGCCGACAATCCACACGGTATAGCCGTTACTAACCAAAAAACCGACAAAGAAAGAAAAGAAGGTAGAGCTCGCGCAGAACAACATAGAAAAGAAAAATCTCAACTTTCTAACGACCAACTAAAAGAACTTCTAATGAAAAAATTCGGTAGATAAACATTTAAAAACCCACGCAAACTGCGTGGGTTTTTATTATTAAACTATACTTATAGGGGTCTATCCTCATTTGACAAGAATATGTATGCGACAGAGTTAGGCCCGACGTGCGAACCGATTACAGGACCTATCCATCTAATTTCCGTTTCGACGTTGTAAGTAGTAGATAACGTTTCTGCGAGAAGTTTCGCCATAGGTTTATTGTCGGTATGTGCTATGATAAATTTACTGTAATCTTTGTTAAGTGTATATTTTTGAAATTCTTTGACGGCGGTGGAAATAGTGTGTTTTATGCCCGATGCTTGCTTGTATTTAACCAATTTACCTTCTTTGTTAAAAATGAGAATAGGTTTTACTTTAAGCATTGAGCCAACGATTGCGCTAGTTGCCGAAATTCTACCGCCACGCATAAGGTGGGTTAAACTGTCCACTATTATAAAATGCTGAATTTTCCCTTTAATGCTTTCTACATAGTCGTAAGTTTCTTGTAAAGTTTTTCCCTGTTTTTGATAATCTAATGCTACGTTTACTAAAAACCCTTGACCGACCGTCGTCGTATTACATTCTACACAAAGACAATTAAAATCGGGGTAATCTCTCTGCACCGCTTGAACAGCTTCTCTTGCCACTTCCACAGTTCTGCATAAGCCGTAACTAATAGTAAAGTGAATTGCCTCTTTTACACCGGATTCAGCCATTTTTCTAAAATGCTCTTCGTGAACCATCGGGTTGTTCATGCTGGTTCTACTTACGACGCCTTCACGCAATTTATTATAGTAACTGACGTAATCTTGTTCTGATTGGAAATTATCAGAGTACTCTTTTACACCGTTTTTATCTTCTATTGTATACGTAAGAGGTAAAAAGTATAAATTATTTTCTTCTATCTCACTAGAATATAAATCACACGTGGAGTCGGTTGATATATCGAAAAGTTTCATAGTTTTCTCCTTGCTTCATATATTATCACAGCACGATACAATATGCAAATGTTTAGAGATTTTTGTCGAAATTTGAGTGATAAAAATTTTAATAATAAATTTAAAAAAATTGTTGACAAGTACTTTTAAGGGGGTATAAACTAAAACTACAAAAAGTTATTTTTAGAAATAACGTAAGAGGAAAAGGGTTATGAAAAAATCATCCATAGAAAAAACAGGGGCTGTCCGACAGAAAAGTTCCGTTCCTCATTACGACCATTTGTTTGACGAAAACGTTAGCAGTTCGGGACAGAGAAAAAACGGGTTTTTAGGTAAAATTTTTGGAATGAACAAAAAGACGATGATATTATCGTCTTTTATATACGTCGTTCAGTCAGCACCTTTATGGATAACGCCTTTAATCACAGCAGGTATTATAAATTTAGTTACCGGTGCTTTTATGTCGGGGGTGGGCTTAACGCCTGACGTTTGGAAAAAACTTATTTTGTATGCGGTAATTTTGGTTGTTAGTATTGCCCAAAATATTCCGACGACGGTTTTACGGCTTAAAATGGTCAATAAAATGCTTAGGCAAACAAGCGCTGGCATTAAAACTTCTGTCGTAAAAAAATTACAGGGTCTGTCCATTACCTATCACAAGGAAATGCAGACGGGCAAAATTCAAGCTAAGTTTTTAAAAGACACCGATAACGTAGAAATTCTATTAAACAGAATTATGTTATCGTTTATTCCTAATCTAATAAGCGTAATCGCTTCAATAGTGATTTCAATATATAATAACGGTTGGGTGTCTTTGTTTTTCTTGACCGTTATTCCCCTAAACGTTTTCTTTACTTTGTTTTTTAGAAAGAAAATAAAAACCAAACACAAGAACCACCGTGTAAGTACGGAAAACATGAGCGCAAAGTTAACGACTATGCTTGATATGATAGCCGTTACAAAAGCACACGGGTTGGAAGAAAAAGAAATTTCTAACGTTCAGGCGTCCATTGAAGAAAACAAAGGTTCGGGCTTATCGTTAGATAAGACGGTGGCTTGCTTTGGTAGTGGACTTTTTGTTGTAAATAGAATTTTGAGTGCTGTAAACTTGTTCTTCTGTGTATTTATGGCTTTCAAAGGGTATATAGATATCGGTGATATCGTGTTGTTTAGTTCAATGTTTATGCAAATAAGCGGTTACGTCACGGCTCTCGTAGATATGATACCGCAATTGGCGTCCGGTACTGAGGCGGTACGGTCAATTTCCGAACTTATGAGTGTTCAAGACGTTGAAGCAAACAGCGGTAAAACAGTAATCCCCAGAGTTTTAGGCGACATAGAGTTTGTAAACCTATCGTATAAATATCCCGACAAAGATATTTACGTAATAAAAAATTTTAATCTTAAAGTTAAAAGAGGCGAATGTATTGCCGTAGTTGGTGCATCGGGGTCGGGCAAATCAACGCTTATGAACTTAATTGTAGGGCTATTAAAACCTACTGACGGTGATATTTTGATAGATGGAAAGTCAATAAAAGAAATTAATTTATCAGATTATCGTCATCATTTATCGGTAGTTCCGCAGTCTAGCGTGTTGTTTTCGGGGTCAATTAGGGAAAATATCGTGTACGGCTTGGATAAATACGACCAAAAAGATTTTGACGACGCTGTCAAAAAAGCAAATCTTTTAGAATTTGTCGATGAGCTTCCACAAGGGTTAGATACTAAAATCGGCGAACACGGCGATAAACTTTCAGGAGGACAAAAGCAACGCATCACTATTGCAAGAGCGTTAATTAGAAATCCTAGCATTTTTATTTTAGACGAAGCGACAAGCGCGCTAGATAATATTAGCGAGTATTACGTTCAACAAGCAATAGAGTCTAGTATCAGTGGTAGAACGACTTTTATAGTAGCGCACAGACTTTCCACTATTAGAAACGCTGACAGAATAGTCGTTATGGAAGACGGCAAAATCGCTGAAACAGGTACTTACGAGCAACTTATGGAAAGAAAAGGAAAATTCTTTGAGCTTAAAAACTTAAACGAAATAAATCTTCAAAAAGCCGAAAGGGCTTTATCGTAAACGAGAAAGAGGGGGAAACACAGGCAGTGTTTGCCCCCTTTTTAGTTGTAAAAACCTTATCTATTGACAGTTGTAATATTTCGTGATAAAATATTATAAAAAATATGATAAAGGAGAATATTATGAATAAAATAATTACCATAGGTAGAGAATTCGGTAGCGGTGGTAGAGAATTAGGTAGAAAAATCGCCGAGAAACTAGGTTGGGAATTTTACGACAAGGAAATTATTACCGAAATTGCTAAACGTACGGAATTCTCCGAACATTATATTCACGAGGTTTTGGAAAACAATCCTCACGAACTTTTTCCGATAACAGTGGGTCATACTTTTACTTTTATAGACACGTATGCTTTACAAAGAAAACAAGTTGTTTTTTCCGAGCAAGAAAAAACCATAAAACAAATGGCTGAAAATTCTAACTGTGTTATAGTCGGTAGATGTTCAGATTATATTTTGAGAAAATTAAATCCTATAAAAGTTTTCGTTTACTCTGATATTCAAAGTAAAGTTGCCCGTTGCCGTGAGCGTGAAGAAGTAGAACATTTAACTGACAGAAAACTTATTAAAACTATAAAAAAGATAGACAATAACCGCGCTAGGTACTACGAATTTTATTCGGGACATAAATGGGGCGACAAGTTAAATTACGACTTAATGGTAAATACGTCTAACGGTGATTTAGACGCTATTGCCGATTCTATTTGCAAACTGTTAAAATAATTAGGGGAGTTTATGACCTTTCTTTGGATAATTTTAGGCGTACTCGGTAGTCTTATTTCATTGCTTATCTGTTACGTGTTATTCTTATTTTTAATAACGGTCTTCGTTCCGAAAAAAAACTATGATAGGGTAAGCCCTTTTTATAAAGGCGTGCTTGATTTTACTTTGTCGATGGTATTGTGTTTTTTGCGAATTAAAATCGACGTAAAAAATAAGCAAGCAGTAGACGAGGTTGAAGGTAGGTTTTTGCTTGTTTCAAACCATCGGTCTAATTTTGACCCATTGCTTACCTATTACGTGTTTAAGGATAAAAATTTAGCGTTTGTGTCTAAACCAGAAAACTTCAAAATTCCCATTGCGGGAGGGCTTATTAGAAAGTGTTGTTTTTTGGCAATTGACAGGGTTAATCCGAGAAACGCTATAAGGACTTTAAGAAAAGCGTCGGATTTAATTAAAAACGACACGGTATCAATGGGAATTTATCCTGAGGGAACGAGAAGTAAAGACGGAACCCTCTTGGACTTTCATGACGGCGTATTCAAAATCGCCCAAAACGCAAACGTTCCCATAGTGGTAATGACGATAAAAAACACCGAAAATATATCAAAGCGAAAATTTTTAGGTAAAATTGTTTCGGAAATAGAAATTGTAGACGTTTTGGATAAAGAAACCGTATCTAGTAAAACCACTCACGAACTTTCTGATATCGTAAGAGAAAGTATGCTAAAATCACTTAACTAATTTTTATAAAATATAGATTAAAAAGCCACGCTTTCATAAAAAGCGTGGCTTTAATTTTGCAAAATTTTATTTTTACGGTGATACTCTGTTGATATCTCTTGGGAACATAGTGGCTTCTCTTACGTTCTTAAAGCCTAAAAGGTGCATAGTAAGTCTTTCTAGTCCAAGACCTAAACCACCGTGAGGGGGAGCACCGTATTTGTGTAGCATAAGATAGGTTTCAAATTCTTCGGGGTTCATACCGCATTTGACCATTTTTTCTACTTGTTGACGGTAATCGTGTACGCGTTGACCACCCGAAGTGATTTCTAAGCCTCTGAAAAGCAAGTCGAACGACAAAGTGTATTCGGGGTCGGCTGGGTCGTCCATCGTATAGAAAGGACGTTTCTTAGACGGATAGTGGGTAACGAAAATAAAATCGCTGTTAAATTCCGACTTAGCGTATTTACCTAAAAGAGCTTCTTCTTCGGGGTCAAAGTCTTTCATGTCAGACGGTTTATATTTATATTTAGTCATCAAGAGTTCTTTTGCGTCCATAAACTTGATGGTGGGAATTTCGGTAATTTCAGGAATATCTGCGTGAAGTAGTGCAACTTCTTCCGCGTATTCCGTCCTTAATAAGTTCATAATATATTTTAAAGCACCGGTTTCCATATTCATAATGTCTGTGAAGTCGTTGATAAAACCCATTTCAAAGTCCATCGACGTGTATTCGTTTAAGTGACGTGAAGTGTCGTGATGTTCTGCACGGAACACGGGTGCGATTTCAAACACTCTTTCAAACACGCCTACCAAAGATTGTTTATATAACTGGGGAGATTGAGCAAGGTATACTTGTTTACCAAAATAATCTAACTTAAACACGTTAGTGCCACCTTCCGCGCCTGCATAGTTGATTTTGGGCGAACGGATTTCGGTAAAGTTGTTTTTAAGCAAGAATTCCCTAAACCCCCTAGCAATACCTTCTTGTATCTTAAAAATAGCGCGTTCTTTGGGGTTTCTCATTGAAACGGGGCGAAGGTCAAGCACAGTGCTAAGTTGAATATTATCAAGCTGTTTTTTGTTGATAACTATGGGTAATTGTTCAGCGGGGAGAGATAAAATTTCTACGTCGTGAATTTGTAATTCAAACCGTTGGTTGCCGTTTTTGTCAAAACTACCCACTACTTTACCGGTAACCCTTACGCACGCTTCTTCCGAAAGTTTGTCGTCCCAACGGTAATCGGAAAATTCAGGCGCGTAAACGCATTGAACGGTTTCTCTTGCCGTTCTTAAAATAACAAAAGAAAATCCCGTCATCTCTCTGATGCGGTGAATGTAACCCTTAATGCTTACAACTTTTTCGTTATAGTCCTTAAAATCCTTAAATTCCACGTCAGTATTTACAATGTGTCCGTTAATCTTTTCCATAGATTCACTCCGTAATAGTTTATAACGATAATATAATATCACTTTATACGCAGTTAAATCAAGCGTTTGTTATAAAATTTAATTCTTGAATAATTTTTCCCTCTATTAAAAGTGTTTTTTTGTTGTCTAAATCGTAAATTTGTGTTAATATATAATATATAAACAAAAGCTAGTGGAGAAAAATATGAAAATTGCCATTTCCGTAGAATCGACTAACGACTTAGGTAATAAACTGCTTCGCGAATACGACATTAAAGTAATTCCTTATAAAATTGTCTTGGACGGGGAAATTTATCAAGACGGTGACCTTACCGTTCAAGAAATGTTTGATTACGTTGATAAAAAAAATACGTTACCTAAAACCACAGCGTTAAACGAATTCGAATATACTGAATATTTTGAAGAATTAAAGAAAGAATATGATGCAGTTATTCATATTTGTTTATCTAGCGGACTTACTTCGTCTTGCGGTAACGCTATGCGTGCAGGCAAAAATTTAGAAAACGTTTACGTTATCGACAGTAAAAGCTTGTCTACTGGCATCGGGCATTTAGCGCTTTATGCTAGGGAACTTGCTAACGACGGTTTATCACCAGAAGAAATTTATGAAAAAGTAAATGCTAGAACGGGTAATCTTGTTACAACTTTCGTTGTAGAAAGACTTGATTATTTATATAAAGGCGGTAGATGTAACAGCTTACAACTACTCGGTGCTAACATTTTCAAGATTCGTCCGAGGATTATTGTAAACAAAGACGGTAAAATGATTTCTGACAAAAAATTCCGTGGTCCTATGGCGGGTGTAGTTTCTAAATATTGTCAAGAAACTTTAACCGAGTTTAATACCCCTGACTTAAAGAGAGTATTTATTACGTATACTACGGCTACTTCCGAAATGGTAGAAGCTGCTAAAACTGCTTGTAAAGCGGCGGGATTTAAGGAAATTTTAGAAACACACGCAGGCGGTACGATTGCAAGCCACTGTGGTGCTAATACGTTAGGTATTATTTACTTCAACGACGGAAAAAATTAAAAGCTATAAACTAACTCAAAAGAAAAACGCGAAGATCTCGCGTTTTTTACGTTATTTTAGTTGACAATACGTTAAAAATTTTGTATTATAATAAGGCTTAAAGAAGAAGTGACCCTTCTCGCCGACGGAAAAGTTCGTTCGGCTCAATACTAAAATTATGGCAATCGCTGTAATTTCGATGGTATTATTCGGGTTACTTTTCGTTTAAGGTAACCCGTTTTTTTATCCGCTTAAAGCGGAAATATTATAAAGAGGTACAAAACCATTAAAAGGGAACATCAAATCAACGAAGATATTCGTGACAGAGAAGTCCGTCTTATAGGTGAAGACGGCGAACAACTCGGTATCGTTTCAAGTAGGGAAGCACAAAACATTGCAGACGACAAGGGCTTGGACT
This sequence comes from Christensenellaceae bacterium, assembly GCA_045644505.1. Classification (GTDB taxonomy): domain Bacteria; phylum Bacillota; class Clostridia; order Christensenellales; family Borkfalkiaceae; genus UBA1259. Next base: position 25,463 of record JAZRGZ010000015.1, read on the forward strand.
TGGTAAAAATTTCGCCTAACGCTAATCCGCCCGTGTGCAAGATTATGAACTACGGTAAATACGTGTTCGAGCTTACGAAAAAAGCAAAAGAAGCAAAGAAAAATCAAAAAGTCGTAGAAATCAAAGAAGTATGGCTTTCGATGACCATCGACGTAGGTGACTTAAACGTTAAAGCTAAACAAGCACAGAAATTCTTAGCTTCTGGTAACAAGGTAAAAGTTTCAATAAGAATGCGCGGACGTCAAATGGCTCACTCAGAACTCGGCGTAGACGTTATGAAAAGATTTTTCGAACTTGTTAAAGATTCGGGAACTATGGAAAAGCAACCGCTTATGGAAGGCAGGAACATCTGGATGATGCTTGCTCCCATAAAAGCGTAACTTAAAAAATATAATTTACGGAGGGTACAATTATGCCTAAAATGAAAACCAAAAGTGCGGCTAAAAAACGTTTTAAAGTAACCGCAACGGGCAAAATCAAAAGAGCATGCTCGGGCAAGAACCACATTTTAACTAAAAAAGACAGAAAGAGAAAGAACAATCTCTGCGAAGGCGCTTACGTAGACGCTACGCAAGCTAAGACCGTAAAGACTCTTATTTACAATAAATAACGGAGGGAATAAATCATGCGTATTAAAAGAGCTGTTAACGCTGTTAAAAAGCGTAGAAAAATATTAAAACAAGCAAAAGGCTATTTCGGTGGCAGAAGCAAAAGATACAGAGTTGCTCGTGAAGCCGTAATGAAATCGGGAGTTTATTCTTTCGTTGGCAGAAAAGCTAAAAAACGTGACTTCCGTTCTTTATGGATTGCAAGAATTAACGCTGCTTGCCGTATGAACGGTTTATCTTACAGCAAATTCATGTTTGGTCTTAAAAAAGCTGGCATCGAACTTAACAGAAAGGTACTCGCTGAAATCGCAGTATCTGACGCTAAGGCTTTCACCGCTTTAACCGAACAAGCAAAGAACAACTTAAAATAATTTATTGAACTTAAAGCCTATTTTTGATAAAAGTAGGCTTTATTCAAATTATGATGATAACTTCAAAACAAAACCAACTAATAAAAAAAATACGTTCTTTGGAAAACAAAAAGTTTAGGGACGCTGAGGGGCTTTACGTCGTAGAAGGCATAAAAATGGTAAACGAAGCCGTCAAACTCGGACAGAAGATAGAATATATCGTTTGTACCGAGTCGGTAGTTTCGCAGATGTTAACAAAAAATTCTGAAATCACCGTTGTTAGTGACGACGTTTTCGATTACCTTTCTACCGAAGTATCGCCACAAGGGGCGCTTGCGGTTATTTCTAAACCGTACGTTAAATTAACTGCACCGAAAAAGAGCTGTATTTTACTTGACGGAGTTTCAGACCCCGCTAACGTAGGCGCCATAATTAGGACTGCGGTAGCATCGGGATATAACGATTTATATCTTGTTAACTGTGCGGACGCTTATTCACCAAAAGCCGTTAGAGTAAGTATGAGCGGTATCTACGGAGTCAACGTTTATACGGGAAACTATGAACAAATTTTTGGCGTTTTAGACCTGCCTTTGGTAATCGCCGATATGGGTGGAGAAAACGTTTTCGACGCAAAAATAGACAACGAGTTTTGTTTGGTTATAGGTAACGAAGCGCACGGCGTAAGCGATACAGTAAGAAAAAAGGCTCAAAAAATAATTAGTATACCTATGGAAAAAGGTATGGAAAGCCTTAACGCAAGCGTCAGCGCGGGCATATTAATGTATGCTTTAAAATACAAGTTTTAAGGAGAAAAATTATGTCAGGACACAGTCATGCTGCTAATATTGCGGCTAAAAAAGCAAAGACCGACGCCGCAAAAGGTAAAATTTTTACAAAAATAGGTAGAGAAATTGCAGTTGCTGCAAAAACTAACCCCGACCCCGATACTAATTCCAAACTCGCCGACGCTATTGCAAAAGCTAAATCGGTTAACATGCCTAACGATAACATCAAAAGATGTATCGCAAAAGCATCTGGTGAACTTTCGGGCGACAACTATGAAGAATTGACTTACGAAGGATATGGTCCCGCAGGTAGTGCGGTTATTATTAAAGCACTTACTGACAACAAAAACCGTACGGTAGACTACGTAAGAACTGCAATGAGAAAGCACGGCGGTTCGTTGGGTAACGCAGGTTGCGTATCATTTACGTTTACCACTTTGGGCGAAATCGTTATCGAACGCACGCCCGATTTAAGTGAAGATACCGTTATGGAATACGCGTTAGACGCAGGTGCTGACGACGTTATTACCGAAGACGATGCTTACGTAGTACACTGTTCGGTTTCAGAATTTTCGGCTGTTAGAAAATACTTAGAATCCAAGTCGTTGAACTTTTTCAGTGCAGAAATTACTATGGTTTCTTCAAACATGATTACCTTAGAGGGCGACGACCTTGCTAAATTCAAACGTTTAGTAGACGCTCTCGACGACCTTGACGACGTTCAAAACGTTTATCATAACGTAGACCTTCCCGAAGAGGACGAGGAATAATATTTTGTTAAGATGAATAAAATTACCTTATTTGCCTATACTCATTGTATCGGTCGGTAAGGTAATTTTTTATTTTAGAATTACCGCTTATTACTGCCGTTGTTATATTTCATAATTTTACGGCAGAAAGCGGTAAATTTATGAAGAAAAGGGCGTAAACAAAACGCCCTTTTGTTTTAGCAATAAAAATTCTTGACAAATTTTTCAATTTAAAGTTTTTTTTAAGTGTTTTTATGATACAATAAGGTTAAGGAGAAAATTATGAAAAAATTGACCAAAGTATTCACCGTACTTGCTTTATGTTTAATAACTGTTTTTTCTATGTCGGCGTGTTCGTTTGTTTTTAGAAACGACGATTTTACCCAAAACCAAACATTCACACCAGCCGAAATTTACGGCGTTAATATAAACCAACAACCCGAAGAAACTAGACAAATACTTACCTTAGTAGAAGCAAACAAAAAAGTAGAAAGAAGCATAGTTGCAATAGAAACAACGGGTGGTTCAGGCGCAGGCGTTATAGTAGATTTAGACGTAGAAAACGTAAACGACGACAACGTAATTTATATAGTAACATGTCATCACGTTATAGAATCAAAAGGTAAAATAACCGTATATATTCCCGATGCTGAAAATCCCGACAATTACTTAAATAACGATTATATATTCGAAGGAACGATAGGCGGGTCTATTTCAGATAACCAAGAAAAAGCAGTAACCTTAGTAGGCAGTGATTTTAAGTCTGATATAGGCGTAATTAAAATTGATTTATCAAAGCCCGCAGTGTCTAATAATACTTTACCAGTAAATAAAATCGTAAAAGCGGTAATTCCGTCAAACGATTATAAAGCAATGCAAGGCGAAATGGTTTTTGCAATCGGTAACCCGACGGGCGGACTTCCCGGTTGGCTTTGTTCTGGAATTATTGCATCGTTAGAAGAAACTATACCCGTAAGCGATATAGGAAATATGAAACTTATGGGAATATCAGCACCGACAAACCCCGGAAACTCGGGCGGTGGACTGTTCAATATGTACGGTGAGTTAATAGGTATAACTAATGCAGGTAACACCACATATGACGCTATTAAATTTGCTATTCCGTTATATACGTCCGACGCTGGTGTTTCAGGCGTAATCGACAACGGTGTTATCAATATGATAAAACAACTTGTCGGCTCTGCCACTACAACAAACTATGGCTATGTAAATGGTAGAAAAACGATGTCTGGTATTACGGTTGCAAAAAACACAAACTCCGAAGAAACTTATATTTTATCGGTTACCGAAGGTAGTATTGCCTATAATGCAGGCATTAAAAAAGACGACGTTATAGTAGGTGTTAAAGTAAACAACGGCACCATGCAATCAAATCTGACGTACGAAGAAATCAATCAAACGCTCGCATCTTTACAAATAGGCGATAAAGTAACCTTACGGTTAAAAAGAAAAATCAGTGAAACAGCTACAATTACTGTTGAAAGTGATACTATGCCTGTAAATCAATATCGTTTCTGCGATACGGGTATAAATTAAACACAACGAAAAAGACCTTTGAAATTTTTTCAAAGGTCTTTTGTTTTTTAATTTATTATTTGCATTCGTCTGCTTTGCCAGCGCAACCTAAAACGTTTTTGAGTTTATGTCTAACGATTTCTTTAATGTTAGCGCGTGCAGGTTTTAAGTATTCTCTGGGGTCGAACTTGTCGGGGTGTTCGTTGTAGAACTTTCTTATCGTTCCCGTCATAGCAAGACGCAAGTCAGAGTCGATGTTGATTTTACAAACTGAAAGTTTAGCGGCTTCTCTTAATTGAGATTCGGGAACGCCGATAGCGTTGGGCATTTTACCGCCGTTTTCGTTTACCATTTTAACGTATTCTTGGGGAACGGATGACGAACCGTGCAATACGATGGGGAATCCGGGAAGTTTTTTGCTAACTTCTTCTAAAATATCAAAACGGAGGGGCGGAGGGACTAAAACGCCTTCTTCGTTTACGGTGCATTGTTCAGGAGTGAACTTGTATGCGCCGTGTGAAGTGCCGATAGCGATTGCCAAAGAATCAACGCCCGTTCTTTCTACGAATTCGATAACTTCTTCCGGCTTAGTGTAAGACTCTTTACCAGCCTCTACAACAACTTCGTCTTCGATGCCTGCTAATGTTCCGAGTTCGCCTTCTACGGTAACGCCTCTTTCATGAGCGTAGTCAACTACTTTTTTAGTTAAAGCGATGTTTTCTTCAAAGGGAAGATGTGAACCGTCTATCATAACCGAAGTAAAACCGCCGTCGATACAAGATTTGCAAGTTTCAAAATCGGGACCGTGGTCTAAGTGTAATACTATCGGAATTTCCGGACATTCTTTAACGGCAGCTTCTACGAGTTTAACGAGATAAGTGTGATTAGCGTAAGCCCTTGCACCCTTACTTACTTGTAAAATAACAGGCGCATTTTCCTCTTTGCACGCTTCGGTGATGCCTTGAACGATTTCCATATTATTTACGTTAAAAGCACCGATAGCATAGCCGTTTTTGTAAGCTTGTTCAAACATTTTTTTTGAGTTTACTAATGGCATTGTTTTGCCCTCCATAATAGATTCTAAACAACTTTATTATACATTTTTTTCGTTGTTATGGCAAATAAAATTGCGTTTATATGTAAAATAGTTTTTACTTTTTATAAAAAAAGTGTATAATAATCTTAGTATGTTTTAAGGAGATAGCTATGCAAGACCAAAGAATTAACAAATTAGCACATAATTTAGTAAACTATTCGTGTGCCATAAAAAAAGGAGAAAAAGTTTTAATCGAAGCAAAAGGCATTGATTATATGCTCGTAAACGCCTTAGTAAAGGAAGTCTACAAAGTAGGCGCGTATCCTTTCGTTGAAATATACGATAACAGAGTATCTCGTGAACTTTTGCTTGGCGAAACCGAAGAATACGCAAAGCTAAAAGCCAAATACGATTGCTACCGTATGTCTGATATGGACGCTTATATCGCTATACGCGGTGGTGAAAACTCTAATGAAAATTCTGACGTCCCCGAAGACGTATTAAAAATAGAAAGTCTTTATTATACTACTCCCGTTCATTTTGATATAAGGGTAAAGAAAACCAAGTGGGTAGTGCTTAGATATCCAAATCAAGGTATGGCGCAATCGGCTAATATGAGTACCGACGCGTTTGAAGACTTTTACTTTAACGTTTGCAACCTAGATTATTCTAAAATGGAAAAAGCCATGGACGCTTTGAAGAAAAGGTTAGACGTTGCTGATAAGGTTAGAATAGTAGGACCTAACACAGACTTATCTTTCTCTATTAAAGGCATAGGCTCTAAAAAATGTTCAGGACATCATAATATTCCCGACGGTGAAATTTACACTGCACCCGTTAAAAACAGCGTAAACGGTATTATTACTTACAACACTCCGTCAGTAGAAAACGGATTTAAGTTTGAAAACGTTTGTTTAAAGTTTAAAGACGGCAAAATTATAGAAGCAACAGCTAACGATACTAAAAAAATTAACGCAATATTTGACACTGACGAGGGCGCAAGATACGTTGGCGAGTTTGCGTTCGGTATTAATCCGTACATAACTAAACCTATGTGCGATATTTTGTTCGACGAAAAAATATTCGGTTCAATACACTTTACGCCGGGTAGTTGTTATGAAGATTGTAATAACGGTAACCAGTCGGCAATTCACTGGGATTTGGTGCTAATTCAAACCAAAGAATACGGTGGTGGGGAAATTTATTTAGACGGCGAACTAATCAGAAAAGACGGTTATTTTATTCCCGACGACTTACAGGTATTAAACCCTGAAAATTTGAAATAATACAAAAACTTAAAAAAGTCGTCATAAAATTTAAAATTTTAAAATACGGCTGTAATTTATTTGACTAAAAAAATACAAAAAGATATAATAATTAAGAAAAAAATTGAAAAAATCATTTGTGGAGGACATTAAAATGTCAAAAGTAACAAAAGTTGCAATTAACGGTTTTGGCCGTATCGGTCGTCTTGCTTTCCGTCAAATGTTCGGCGCAGAAGGTTATGAAGTAGTTGCTATTAACGACTTAACCAGCCCCAAAATGCTCGCACATCTCTTAAAGTACGACACTATGCAAGGTAACTATGCTCGTGACCATCAAGTAGATTTCGCAGAAGCAGTTTTAAATGAAGACGGTTCTGTTAAAGAAAACGGTTACATCGTAGTTGACGGCAAAAAAATTATTATTTACGCTATGGCAAAAGCTGCTGAACTTCCTTGGGGTAAACTCGGCGTTGACGTAGTATTAGAATGTACTGGTTTCTATACCAGCAAAGCAAAAGCGCAAGCACACATCGATGCTGGTGCTAAGAACGTTGTTATTTCTGCTCCCGCAGGTAACGACCTTCCCACCATCGTTTACAACGTAAACCACAACACCTTGACCAAAGACGACCACATTATTTCGGCTGCATCTTGCACCACCAACTGTCTTGCTCCTATGGCTAAGGCTTTAAACGACCTCGCTCCTATCGAAGCAGGTATTATGACCACCGTTCACGCTTACACTGGCGACCAAATGATTTTAGACGGTCCACAAAGAAAA
>JAZRGZ010000016.1:0-11800 GCA_045644505.1 Christensenellaceae bacterium
CCCGATACCCCAAATTATAGCACCTAAAATCTATGATTTTATCAATAGGCTGTTAACCGAAGTGTCGTCAGTTCGAGTCTGTCAGGGGCAGCCACATAAGTTAGCACATTTGTCTAAACGATAAATGTGCTTTCTTTTTGCATTTTTGGGGCTTTTAAACCCTTTTTTAATAACTCTTTGATAATGCGAAATTAAAAACGGCGTAATTAGGTTATCTAAATTTCTAAAAACGCCGTATGACTTTTTGAATAACTAACCTAGATAAAGTACAACATTTTGTAGTTCTCCTGTATAACTTGAACCTGAATTTGCAAAACACACACAAAACAAATTGAAAAATTTTGAAATGTATGCTATAATAATATAAAGTTTAACGGGAGCGTTTGATAAAAATGAAAAAAAGTAAAACGACAACTGAAAAAGCGAATGGTCGCGTTTATACTCCCGATTATATAGTAAAAAACATTTTAGATTTATCTGGTTATTGCGGTGATAAAATTTTACAAAAGCATGTTATTGATAATAGTTGTGGTGATGGCGCTTTTCTTAAAGAAGTTGTAAAAAGATATTGTGAAGAATCAATAAGTAAAAATGTAGATATAGCTATCATAAAAAAAGATTTACAAACATATATTCACGGAATAGAATTAGAGCAAAATGAAAGGGATAAATGTGTTGAAAATCTTAAAACGATTTCTAATTTATATGGAATTTATAACGTTAAGTGGGATATTATTTGTGGGGACGCTTTAAAAGAAAGGAGATATAATGGTAAAATGGATTTTGTATTAGGAAATCCGCCATATATATGTGTTCACAATTTAGGAAATAATTTTGATTTAGTAAAACAGTTTTCTTTTGCACAAAAAGGCATGACAAATTTGTTTATTGTGTTTTATGAAGTCGGATTAAAGATGTTGAAAAGGACAGGTACCTTGGGATATATTACTCCAAGTTCTTTTTTTAGCAGTATTGCTGGTAAATACATGAGGAAAGAATTTGTTCATAAAAACCTACTCTCAAAAATTGTAAATCTTAGACATTTTCAAGCTTTTAAAGCAACAACTTATACAACCATTGTTGTTTTAAAGAAAGATAAAATAGAAAAAGGAGTTGAATATTATCAATATGATACTAAAAAACTACTTCCTTATTATGTAGATACATTGTTGCCAGAAGATTTCTATATATTAAACAATTACTATTTTTCAACAAAAAATGAACTAAGTAAATTAAAGAGTATTTTTTTTAATTTAGGGAAAAGCGATATTGCAGTAAAAAATGGATATGCAACTTTACGCGACTCAGTTTATGTAGACGATTTTTCTTTCCAATCAAAGTATATTATTCCAGTAATTAAGGCATCAACAGGGGTTATTAAAAAAATAATTTATCCGTATAACGATAAGGCAAATCTCATATCTGAAAAAGAACTTTCTAACGAAGAAGAAATATATGAGTATTTGTTATCGCGGAAAAAAGAATTAAATAAAAGATGTCGAGAAAAAATGGCAGAAGAATATTGGTACGCTTTTGGTCGTAGCCAAGCTTTAAGTGATACGTATAAGGATAAATTAACAATTAACACTTTGTTGCGAACAACAAAAGATTGGAAGATTATTTTTGCACCGAAAGGAACGGGGGTTTATAGCGGATTATATATCACTAGTAAGACTATAAAATATGAACAAATTGAGAAAGTATTAAAAAGTAAAGAATTTATTTCGTATATAACCTTGTTAGGGAAATATAAAAGCGGTGGTTATTATACTTTTTCGTCGAAAGATGTTAAGGCGTATTTAGATTTTAAATTTGCTTATAATGGAGGACTTTTTTGTGATTTCAAATGATAAATTTTTAGAAGTGTTAAGAGACTCTTTTAAGATATACTTGCAAACAAGTGCAAGAAGTAATAAGAAATTGGAAGTTTTGCATGGCGCTATTGCAAATGATTTACATCAGCGGCTTGGCAGTGGATATCAAATCAAGGCTTTGGGTTACGGCACAGGAAAAGAAGCAAAAATTAGTGGGCGCTATATGGAAAAAGCCGTTGACGTTTCGGTTCTTAAAAATGAAAAAGCACTTGGTGGTGTGGCTGTTAAGTATATAATGAGTAATTATTCTCAAAATTCTAACAATTATTTTGAAGGAATGCTCGGCGAAACGGCAAATTTAAGAACCAACAGTAAAGCTTATTTTCAAATTGTTATTTTACCAAAGCATGTACCATATTTCAAGAAAGATGGTACTATTTCAAAAATTGAAACAATTACGGCACATAATATAGAGAAATATTTGAAATTATCACAAGACGATACTACTATTTATATGCATACACCTACAAAGACTTTGTTTTATTTAATAAACACTCCACAAATACCAATAGAAACTGTAAAAAACAAAACAGATTACGTGGATTACTTATTAGGATTAAAAGATTTTGAAATTACATTGTGTAATGATAAATATAATTTTAAGGATTCAATCGTTTATAATGATTATGAGAATTTTGTAAACAAAGTCATAAATTATATTAAATTTTTAGATTAAAATGACTGTTTTTTTGGGGTTATTTCGGTCATTTTGTTGTTCTACCCTATAAAAACAGAGCGATTTTAGAGGTTTTATAATCCTATTCCAAAAAAAGCATCCATTTAAATGGGTGCTTTTTTTATTGCTATCCTTATATTGACGGACAACGTAGTCCATCGTAACGCTGTGGAGGTGTCGTTGCAAGTAAGTCCTATATAGAGGTTAGCACCAAGCGCCGTTGTTATATAGCAAAGATAGTTTGTTAGCTAATATTATAACCAATTCTTGTTTTTTTTGACATAATATGCTATTATGTTTTTAAAAGGAGGACTTACTTAATTGTAAGTTGTAAAAAAATGAGTGTTAAAAGATTTATTTTCCATACCATTTTGGCTATAATTTTTTCTCTTACGGCAACCATCGGTCCTGTAATTATCGATGCATTTATGGTAGCAGTAATTGCTTTAATTCAAATAACTGCTTTTCTTGTGCTACTTATTCCTGGTGTAGGAACGTTTTTGTTTAGAATAACGGGTATTGACGGTCTTGCTGATGGTGAATACATAGACGTTTATCTTGCCGACGGCTGGATGCATAAACTATTTGCATTTGTTATGATAACTGCTATTGCGTCTGGTATCGCTGCGTTATATTTTGGTATTCGTGAAGATTTTAGAATTATGCTAGGATTGACGGTTATATTGTTTATGATTACGCTTTCTTTAAAAGTTGATAACGCTACAAATAATTATACCGAACGTCAAACTTTATTTAGCGATTTTATTCCTACGATATTAGGTTTTGGTGTTGGCTGTTATGCAGTGTTCTTCTTTACGTCTGCACCTACGGTAATTGGTATGATACTTTTATGCTTAACGGCAGTTGTGTTTATGACTAGAAATATTTTAGCGTTAACAAGATGGTAGGGTTTTATTATGAAATTATTTAGAAGATTATATTATAAAATTGTTACATTATTTTGTATTATTTCCATGTTTGTAATACTGTTTAGTGCAGATAACGTTGGTACTGGAAAGGGTTGTTTTTGTGTGTTAACAGGTCTATTGTGTTTTGGTTCGTGGTCTATCGGCAAAGAAACTATCGACCCCGACAAACCTATAAGAAATATATTTAAGTTGCTGTTATGGTCTTTGCTTGGCTTTGGAATAATGTCCATAGGCATTTCATGTCTTATTAACGACGTAGAAAACAACAGTGTAACAATAATGTTTCTTGTGCTTGCTGCTTTTGGGCTTATTATCTCGTATATTATATCCATTATAAAAAATAAAGATTGGTATGCAATCTTATCTGTCGTGCTTTTTGTTGTAGGTTGCGTTGTGGCAGGAATTAGTAACGGAATTTTTATTGTAGGTTTATTATCGTTGTTTATTTTTGCAGCAGCCATTGTATGCCTTATTCTTTCTATGATAAAGGGTCCAGAAGAAGATTAAATGCTAAATAGTAACTTTTGAATGAAATGCTGACTTGCGCTTGTAAAATCGTGCAAAATGTGTTAACATATTAATATTAAAAATTTAGAGGAAAGAAAAAATGAAAAAATTTTTAACTATTATTTTGTCTCTTATTATTACTTTAACAGTTTTTACCGGATGCGGAGAAAAGGCAGACTGGGAAAAAGACGGTGCTCTTAAAATTTTAACCATCGGCAACAGTTTTTCAGATGATGCTGTTGAATATATGTGGAATATAGCAACTTCGCTTGGTATAAAAGAAGTTGTCGTTGCAAACCTTCATATTTCAGGCGCTAGCCTTGAAAGACAATTAAATAACGCAACTACCAACTCGCCTTCCTATGAATATAGGATTAATTCTAGCGGAGAGTGGAAACAAGAAAATCGCAAAAAAATGTTAGACGTTATAACTGGCGACGCTTGGGATTTCATATCTGTCCAACAGGCTAGTGTTGATAGCGGTGTTGCTGATACGTTTGATTCTCTTGACGGATTAACAGAAATAATTCAGCAAAATGCCGTGGATGCAAAAATTGTTTGGCATATGACTTGGGCGTATCAAAGCAATTATGATGACGCACAATTTGACGTTTATAACCGCAACCAAAATACAATGTATCAAGCAATAGTCGAAACGGTTCAAACAAAAGTACTCGCAAATCAATCCATAAAGGCAGTAATTCCAAGCGGAACTGCGATTCAAAATGCGAGAACCTCCGTTCTTGGCGATACGTTGACGCGTGATGGTTTACATCTTACTAAAACTGGTAGATATATTGCAGGTCTTGCTTACGTTCAAGTGCTTACCGGTTTAGACGTTTCCGAGGTGGAATTTTCTCCCGTTGATGAAGATGCTAAGAAAATTTGTTTAGAATCGGTTAAAAACGCAATATCAAATCCTTATACGCTAACTAATTCGTTATATATTTAAATAACACAAAAATAATTGACACACTAGGAAAGATTGAGAAGATGAAAATACTTGTTATTGGAGGAACGGGGCACGTAGGTAATTTCCTCGTACCGAAACTACTAAAAAATAAACACGAAGTTTACGTAGGGACACGTGGCGAAAATAAACCTTGCGATGAAAAGGCTTTTCTGGGCGCAAAGTTTATTAAGGTAAACGCAAACGACAAAGAAAGCTTATACGAACTTCGCAAGGAGTGTTTCGACGTAGTGATAGATTTTCCTGGAACTGTAAAACTGGTTTGGGACGTTTTGGCAGATACCGTTTCGCATGTTATTGCCTGTGGTTCGCTTTGGATGTTTGGGTATCCTAAAATAGTTCCCACGCCTGAAATTAGTTTTGATAAATGTTTTGCAAAAACGTACGAAAGGCGTTTTGATGAAATGCAAGTAATGTTATCGGAATCGGGTAACCGAAAAGCCGTATTTACGGCGATTATGCCACCTAATATTTGTGGACCTGGGAAAATTCCTCTTGACCAATACGGTGGACGTTCGTTGGAATACCACAAGGAAATGGCTTTGGGCAAAACGGTATATATCCCTGACGGACCGGAATGTTTAGTTGGACCTTGCGACGCAGAAGATATTGCTGAGTTATTTGCTCTTGCGGTAGAAAATCGTATTGCTGCGGCAGGGCAAATTTTTAACGTAGGTACGGCGTATTCTTTAACTACAAGTGAGTTTATTCGTGCTTACGCAAGGATTTATGGCGTAGAGATACCAGTGGAAAGAGTTTCTTGGGAAAAATATATAACCGAAATTAATCCGTCCAAAGGGTCTTGGTGGCATTTATACGCACCTATGTTGCCAGATATAAGTAAAGCGCAAAAATTACTTGGCTACAAACCGCGTTATACCCCCGAACAAACTATGAAGCGTGCAGTAGATTGGATGAAATTAAACGGTCTATTATAAAATATAATTTTTAAAGGATTTTTAAAATGAATATACTTACAATCGGAAACAGTTTTTCGCAAGACGCAACGAAATATCTTCACGGTATAGCTCGTGCAGCAAACGTAGACTTGAAAACCACTAATTTATATATAGGTGGTTGTCCGCTTAGTAAACATTTTAAGAACGCTATGTCGGAAGAGAAAAAGTACAACCTTATTTTTAACGGTATGACTACCGATTTTTACGTCAGCATTAAGGAAGCGCTAATTTCTCGCGAATGGGATTATGTTTCTTTTCAACAGGGAAGCGTAGCAAGCATAAATTATGATACCTATCAACCGTATTTAAACGAGCTTTCGGCTTACGTCAAAAAATATGCTCCCGAAGCAAAACAAATAATTCATCAAACGTGGGCTTATGGTCAAGGTTCTCAACTATTGCACGAAAAAATGGGTTACGCTGACCAAAAAGATATGTTTAACGACGTAAAAAACGCATACGAAAAAGCGGCAAAAGCCATAAACGCAGAGTTTATTGTTCCGTCGGGAGAAGTTTTGCAAGCGTTAATTAACGAAGGCGTGGAAAGTGTTCACCGTGACGGATTGCATGCGAGTCTTGGGTTAGGTCGCTATGCAATGGCGCTTGTATGGTTTATAATGATTACAGGAAAACCCGTTGAAGATAATTCTTTCCGCGATTTTGACGCTCCCGTATCGGAAGAAGAAGTGTATCTCGCTAAAAAATGCGCCACCGCCGTCGCTGAAAAATATAGGCAAAAGAGTTTTTAATAAAAACACACCAACAGAACGTTTGGTGTGTTTTAGCATTTAACCCCCAAATTAATAGGGTTTTAGATTAGTTTTTTTGCTTTATAAACTAAACAGTTTTCATTTCAGGCATTTGAGATTTTTGTTCTGTTTCGTCAGAAAATACACGTTGAAATATAAATGTAAGCTCTGCGAAAAAGTTGGAATTCTTAAAAAGGTTTCTACTTTCGCGATTTTTTATAATTTGTTGTATCAATATAGATAGATATAAATTTTAAAAGTAAATTATAACGTAGCGCCAAAGTCGGAAACGATTACTTGACCTGTGATTGCACGGGATTCATCGCTTGCTAGGAACAATAAAATATTTGCAACGTCTATCGGCATGCAAGGCTGAACTGATAAATTCATGTGTTTGTTCATTTGACCCATCATATTGGGGTTCAAGGTTTTTGGGTCAGTAGTCATCGTCATAGGTGTAACGATGGTGCTCGGGTTTACCGAGTTACAGCGAATACCCGTTCCAGTAAACCTCATTGCCGTATGTTTGGTTAAGCCTATAACGGCGGCTTTACTCGTAACGTAAGATGCGCCACCAGTACCGAAAGCACCTGCAACTGAGTCAAGGTTTATAATCGAACCATTATTGTTTTTCATCATCTCTTTAACAACTGCGCGTGTGCAGTATAAACAACCTTTGGTGTTTATTCCTAAAACGTATTCAAGGTCGTCATCTTCACAAACGTCAATAGGTTTTAAGCCTGCTTCTAAAACTCCCGCATTGTTTACTAAAACGTCTATTTTACCATATTTATCCACGACCTTTGCCACCATTTCATTAACTGCGTTAACGTCAGAAACGTCGCAGGGAACAGCGTAAACTTCACCGCCATTTTCGCGAATTTTCGTTGCCACCGCTTCGAGCTTATCTACACGTCTTGCGGTAATAACAACCATTGCGCCTTCTTTTGCAAATAACTCAGCAGTTGCTTCGCCAACACCTGAGTTACCGCCTGTTATAATTGCTACTTTTCCATCAAGTCTTCCCATAAATTTCTCCTTATATATATTATTTGCCTGTATTATAACTTATTAAACGCCAAAAGTCAAATTTTAAATTTTGAGCAGTTTAAGCATGACTTATATAAAACAGGTTATCAGTATTAATAAATATACTTCAATTTTATTTTATTTAAAATTCTTGTAAAAGGATGTATTAGGTGTTATAATATAATCACTAAAAATAAAATTTTTACTCGGAGAAAAAATGTTTATATTTAGATTTATTGGTAAACTAATCAAACTGGTAATAAAAATCGTTCTTATTTTTGCGATGGTGTTAGTTACTATAACCACTGCAAGCTATGTTTTTGTAAGAGAAAAGTTTGATTTCGACCCTTACGATGCGATAAAATACGCTTACGTTTTAGGTGAAGACGTTGACGAAACCTCGTTATGCCCAAACGCATTTAACTCGGAAGATATGATGGAAGTTCAAGCACTATTTAATGCTTCTGTAACCGATATGATAACTTATACCGAAGAAAACGGTTATTCCATTAGCCTTGAAAATTTATCACCTATGGCTGATGAAATAAAGATTTCCGATAAACAGCTTGGTGTTCTTGCACAAGAAATTATTGAGCAAGAAACAGAAGGAAAAATTCAATCGGGCGACTTCGTTTTAGGTTTTGAATTAAAACAAATTGATATAGCTAACGTAAAAAACGGCGATGCAGATTTTAACTGTGTAATAAAAATTGACATTTCGTCCATTAAGGCGGGATTAACAAAATTTCCGCTAAAATATCTTAACAATATACTTCCAGATTACCTTTACGTATCTTCAACAGTTTACGTTGAAAGAGGAGAAACGGCGTTTGATTATACTCTTGCGCATCGTTCGATGACCGTAAACAGCTTGGACGAATTTACAACAGAGGACCTTTTTAGAACACTAAACATAATTGCAAAAACAGGTTCTGCAAAAGATTTAAACATTCAAATAGCGGACGCTGTTTTTAGTTGTTTAATAGGCAACGAACAACAAAAAGGAATAGTATATTCTCTAAAAGAGCAAGGTGCGTCAGGCTTTAAATTTGTTGAAGCGGATGAAGTTCAGTATTTTGTTGTAACTAAATCTGAGCCTGTTTTACCGTAATATTAAAACACATTATAAAATATATAAATACATTTTAAGACACACCCCTAAAATTAGGGGTGTGTTTTTATTAAAATTGAAAAAAGTTTAAAAGTTTGACAATATTTACTAAAAATTGTAGCTAAAATCGATAAATTATTAAAAATATTAAAATAAAATAGGTCGGTTTTTAACTGAATTTTAAGTTCGGTGTTGACTTTGCTTATTTTTACGTTTATAATAATATATATTACTATACAATAGGAGAGGTGTATGTATAAGCGTTTCTTAAAGAGATTTTTTGATATATTCGCTTCATTAATCGGCTTAATCGTGTGTTCTCCTATTTTGATAATCGTCGCAATTGCTATCAAGGTTACCTCAAAAGGACCCATTATTTTCAAACAACAACGTATAGGTAAAAACGGCAAGGTTTATTGGATGTATAAATTCCGTTCAATGACCGTAGGCGCCGAACAAAAAGAAGGCGGAGTTTTTTGTGTTAAAGGGGACAAGCGCGTAACCAAAGTTGGTCGTTTTATTAGAGCGACAAGTATAGACGAATTGCCTCAGTTTATAAATATTCTAAAAGGCGATATGTCTTTAATCGGTCCTCGTCCCGTTCTTACGTATTACCCTTATAAGTGGGAAGAATACACCGAAGAACAGTTAAAAAGATTTAACGTTCGTCCTGGTGTAACCGGTTGGGCTGCTGTTCATGGAAGAAAGACAAATACAGTTGAAGCAAGATTTGAATACGACAATTATTACGTCGATAAATTATCGTTTGGTTTGGATTTAAAAATTTTCTTTATGACCATAAAGTCGGTATTTACAAACGAAGGAAATGAAGACGACGGTTCGGCGGAGGTAAAGCCACAAACCGAACAGGAAACTATTCAAGAAACTGTACCCGAACAGGATGTAAAATAAGTAATGATTTTTATAAATTATTTGCGTGCTATCGCAACCGTTGGCATTTTCGTTAGATTTTATTTTAGTTACGGCATTAATAATTGTTGTTGCAGCAATGCTATATGTTGTAGAGCTTCTTATTAGAAAATCAATCTTAAAACTTAAAGAACACGTAAGGGAAAACAAAAATGCAGAGAGTAAAGATAAATAAAACTAAATTGGAGGTTTCACCATTATGTGTTGGCGGTTGTCCCCTTGGCGGGTACGGTTGGGGGAAAACTTCCAAAGAGTTGATGATGGGAGCGGTTAATACTGCGGTAGATAGCGGTATAAACTTTTTTGATACGGCGGATACGTATGGGCTAGGAGAAAGTGAAAGGACGTTAGCGGGAGCGCTGGGCAAAAGAAATAAAGACGTAATAATTGCCACTAAGTTTGGTGTAAGAATAGAAGACGGTAAAACTTTTTACGATAATTCAAGAAAATATATATTTACTGCGGTAGAAAATAGTTTAAGACGATTAAACCGCGATTATATTGACCTTTACCAAGTACATTATCGCGACGGGGTAACACCCTTATCGGAGGTTGCCGATACCTTAGAAATATTAAAAGAACAAGGCAAAATTCGTTATTATGGGCTTTCTAATATTCACCAAGAAGATAGAAAAGAAATCGCAGAATTTGGCAAAAACAACCCGTTTGTTTCTTTTCAAGACGAATACAGTCTAGCTTGTAGAAAGAACGAAGCTGATATGTTTGATTATAGAGATAAATTTGCAATGACACCGCTCACTTGGGGAAGTTTAGGGCAAGGCATTTTAAGCGGTAAGTACGATAAAAATTGTAAATTTGAATCCAATGATAGACGTTCCCGTGAAATATACGTCAATTTTCACGGACAAAAGTTATTAAAGAATTTAGAGATTGTTGACCAACTAAAAGTTATAGCAAACGAAACGGGTAAAACCGTGTCGTCGGTGGCAATTAGATGGATTTTAGACTATTTAAAAAATTCGGTCGTCATCGTAGGGGTAAAAACACCGGAACAAGTTATGCAAAACGTTCAATCGCTTGGATGGAATTTGACAAAAGAACAGATTGCGTGGTTAGAACAGACTTCAAAGGAGTAGAAAATGAACAGTGAACAATTATCGTGGCTTATTCGTCGTCACGGAATAGAAATGACTCATTTGTCGCACGGAAGCCACATTGCGTCAGTTCTGTCGGTCGCGGACGTGGTAGCGGTTTTGTATAACGACGTAGCAAACGTTACCCCCTATAATTTAAGTGACGACAATCGTGATAGGGTTGTGTTAAGCAAAGGTCATGCAGGCGCTTCCATCTATGCGTGTTTAGCGGAAAAAGGATTTTTTAACGTTGAAGAATTAAAAACCCATTACGCCGACGGCAGTAGGTTGTCGGGTCACGTTTCGCATAAAGGAGTACCTGGGGTAGAAGTTTCCACCGGTTCGCTGGGGCACGGTGTTTGTATGGCGGCGGGTATAGCGCTCAGTGCTAAGCTTGACAAAAAACCCTTTTATACTTACGCCATTGTTGGTGACGGTGAGTGTGATGAAGGTTCGGTTTGGGAAATGGCGTTATTTGCAAGTCATTTTAAGCTTAATCAGTTAATCGTTGTAGTTGACCATAATAAAATGCAAAGTTTAGATTATTGTGAAAATACGCTAAGGCTTTCGCCTTTCAAAGAAAAATGGCAATCGTTTGGTTGGAACGTTTACGACGTGGACGGGCACGACCACGACGCGCTCCGTTCAGCTTTTAACGACGCTAAAAAGAGCACGGATAAACCTAGCGTCATAATTGCAAATACGGTTAAAGGCAAAGGCATTTCGTTTATGGAGTTTGATATCTTGTGGCATTATCGTTTTCCGCACGAGGGTGAAGAATACGATGGTGCGTTGTCTGAACTTCGCGCTTGCATGCCAAAAGGTATTGTTGATCCTTACGAGGAGAAAGCATAATGAGAGATACTTTTGTTAAAACTTTACTTGAAATTGCAAAAAAAGATAAAAACGTTTATATCGTTACCGGTGATTTAGGGTTCGGTGTATTAAAACCGTTTTGGGACCAGCTCCCAG
>JAZRGZ010000017.1:0-5628 GCA_045644505.1 Christensenellaceae bacterium
TATTACTTACGTTCCCATGACAGCTAAATCACAGCAAAAACGCGGTTACAATCAGTCAAAACTTTTAGCGATAGAACTCTCAAAAAGAGTAAACGTAGAAGTTATTGACTGTTTAGAAAAAATAAAAGAAACTAAAAGACAACTAAAACTTACAAAATCGCAAAGAATTAAAAATTTGCAAGGCGCGTTTAAAGTAACGAACAAAATTTTGGTTAAAGGCAAACGCGTTCTACTAGTCGACGACGTTTTAACTACGGGCACTACTGCAAATACGGTTATAGAAAAATTATTAAAAGCGGGCGCAATCGGCGTAGACGTTATTACCGTCGCAAGTGTTCCGCCAAAATTAGGATATTAAAGACGAGATAAAGGAGCAAAATATGGGACTTTTTAGATACATTTTAGGTGGCGAAGACAGAAGAAATTTAAGAAGAATTGACGCAATAGCAGACAGCGTTCTTGCGTTAGAACCGAAATACTTAAAATTAACAGACCAAGAACTACGCGCACAAACGGAAATTTTAAAACAAAGATATCAATCAGGCGAAACATTAGACGATATACTACCTGACGCCTTTGCAGTAGTTAGAGAAGCGTCGAGTCGTGTTCTTAATATGCGCCATTACAAAGTTCAGGTAATCGGTGGTATATGTTTGCATCAAGGCAGAGTAGCTGAAATGAAAACGGGTGAAGGTAAAACATTAGTTGCAACCTTGCCCGCTTATTTAAACGCTTTGAAGGGAGAGGGGGTTCATATCGTAACGGTTAACGATTATCTCGCATCTCGTGACGCTGAGTGGATGGGCAAGGTTTACAAATTTTTAGGATTAACCGTAGGCGTTGCAATTTCTGGTATGGAAGACGAGGACAAGAAAAAAGCATATCTTGCCGACATTACTTACGGTACCAACAACGAGATGGGTTTCGATTATTTAAGAGATAACCTTAAAAGCCGTGTAGAAGATATGGTTCAACGTCCCCTAAACTTTGCCATCGTCGACGAAGTAGACTCAATACTCATCGACGAAGCCAGAACTCCGCTTATAATTTCGGGTAAAGGACAAGAATCAAGCGAAAAATACGTATCGGCTAACCGTTTCGTTAAAACTTTGGTACTAGACAAAGATTTTACCATTGACATTAAAGAAAAAAGCGTTCAAATAACCGAAACGGGTGCTAAAAAAGCCGAAAGTTTCTTTGGGCTTAACAGTTTCTCGGATATAGAAAACGCTAGTTTATCGCACCATATACAACAAGCATTAAAGGCAAACTTTATTTTTAAGCGTGATAACGACTACGTAGTGCACGACGGTGAAATTATAATTGTCGACGAATTTACCGGTCGTCTTATGATAGGCAGACGTTATTCGGACGGTTTACACCAAGCCATTGAAGCGAAAGAAGGCGTAAAGGTAAGAAACGAAAACAAAACGTACGCTACTATCACTTTCCAAAACTATTTTAGAATATACAAAAAACTTTCCGGTATGACGGGTACGGCTAAATCCGAAGAAGAAGAATTTAGGGCAATTTACGGTCTTGACGTATTAGAAATTCCTACCAACAAACCCGTTATCAGAAAAGATATGACTGATATAATTTATAAAACCGTAAAGGGCAAAAATAACGCAATTATAACAGAAATTGAACAACGCCACAAAACCGGTCAACCGGTGCTTGTCGGTACTGTAACGGTTGAAAAATCAGAAGAAATTAGTAAGCTTTTAATCAAAAAAGGCATTAAACACAACGTTTTAAACGCTAAAAACCACGCTCGTGAAGCCGATATTGTAGCACAAGCTGGTAGATTTGGCGCAGTTACTATTGCAACCAATATGGCAGGTCGTGGAACTGACATCTTGCTCGGTGGTAACCCCGAATTTATGGCTAAAAGAAAACTCCGCGAAGAGGGTATAACCGAGGACGTAATCGAACTTGCAACGTCTTTCGTAGCCGATATTCCCGAAGACGTTAAAGAGGTAAGACGACACTATCAAGAGATTTACGCTAATCTCAAAGAACAAACTGATGCTGAAAAAATCAAGGTGTCAGAAGTTGGCGGTTTACACATTTTAGGAACCGAACGCCACGAATCAAGACGTATCGACAACCAGTTAAGAGGACGTTCGGGGCGTCAAGGCGACGCAGGTTCATCGGTGTTCTTTATTTCTCTTGAAGACGACTTGGCAAAACGTTTCGGTGGCGAAAGAATGTCGAGAATTTACGACATGTTCAACATAGACGAGAACCAGCCTATGCAGTCTAAAATGTTATCGAGAAGCATAGAAAACGCTCAACGCGCAATCGAGGGAAGAAACTTCGGTATAAGAAAACACGTGCTTGAATACGACGACGTTATGAACAGACAGCGCGAAGTAATGTACGCTGAACGTATGAAAGTTATAAAAAACGAAAACGTCCATACGGAAATTTTAAACATAATACCTGAGTTTGTAGAATATACTGTAAATTCAGTAATCAATAACCAAAATAAACCCGAAACGTGGGACTTAGAAGCATTAAACAAAGCAATCGAGCTAAAACTTTTACCCAAAGAAACCAACTTTGCAACCAAAGAAAGAGCAGAAAACTGGGACTACGAATACTTTATTGAAAAATTGACGGCTGAAACCATAGACGTTTACGAAAAGAAAATTGAACGTTACAAAGAAGAAGGTGTAAATTTTTACGAAGTAGAAAAGATGGTGTTCTTAAAAAATATTGACACAAAATGGATAGACCATATTGATTCAATGGACCAACTTAAAAAAGGTATATCTCTTCGTGGTTACGGTAACGTCAACCCAGTAGACGAGTACAAAAAGGAAGGCTTTGAAATGTTTGAAGATCTGACCGCGTCGATACAAGACGATACGGTAACGTTACTATTAAAAGCCGAACTCAGAAAAGTGCCGACCTTAGTAAAAGAGGAAAAGAAAGACTTAACGACCAATAAGGACGGTAGCGCACCTATGGTTAAAAAGGCAAAACAATCAATCGGCAGAAACGACCCATGTCCTTGCGGAAGCGGAAAAAAATACAAAAACTGTTGCGGTCAAGGTAAATAATATGATAAAAGCCGAAGAATACAGATTAAAAATAAAAGAATTAAAAGGTATCCTAGCGGAAACGGGACACTCTCTTTGACGTTGACAGTTTAAGAAAAGAATTACAAGAAAAAACCGAGCTGTCGGAAAAACCGGAAATATTTTTAGACTTAGCAAAATCACAACAAATATCAAAACAAATCGCATCGCTCACGACTAAAATTACAGCGTTTGACAATGCCGAAAAACTTTTAAATGATACCCTTGATTTTGTAGACTTAACCGAAGCCGAAAATGACGAAAGTATGGTAGAGAGTATCGAAAACGACTTGACGTCGATAGAAAAAACCGTTGAAGAAATGCGTTTGTCTGCTTTGCTTACAGGAAAGTTTGATAAGCTAAACGCCATCTTAACTCTACACGCAGGCGCAGGTGGTACGGAGGCGTGCGACTGGACGGAAATGCTATACAGAATGTATATGTATTATGCCGAGAAGAACGGATATACGCTAATTGAACTCGATAGACTAGACGGCGACGAAGCAGGCATAAAATCTATTTCGTTTAAGGTTGACGGCGATTGCGCATACGGATATTTAAAAGCCGAAAAAGGCGTTCATAGACTTGTAAGAATATCTCCGTTTGATGCTAATAAACGCAGGCATACTTCTTTTGCGTCATTAGAAGTAATGCCAGAAATTGAAGACGACGAAGATATTAAGGTCAACGCCGACGAAATTAGGGTAGACACCTACCGCGCAAGCGGAGCTGGTGGACAACACGTAAATAAAACTGACTCAGCCATAAGAATAACTCATATTCCAACCGGAATAGTAGTTTCTTGCCAAAACGAACGTAGTCAAACACAAAACCGTGAAATGGCAATGAAAATGCTTATAAGTAAACTGTTAGAAAAGCGTGAAGCCGAAAGGTTAGAGCGCGACCAAGATATAAAAGGTGAAATTAAAAAAATCGAGTGGGGCAGTCAAATTAGGAGTTACGTATTCTGTCCGTATACACTAGTTAAAGACCATAGGACAGGTATGGAGATAACGGACGTACAGTCAGTTATGAACGGCAATATACAACCTTTCATTAACGATTATTTGAAGAAAACTAGATGACTTATAATGAAAAGATACAAAGGGTAGAAATCAAAGAAAACCCTATAATACTCGCTATCGAAACGTCTTGCGACGAAACAGCGGTTGCCGTTGTTAAAAACGGTAGAGAAGTTTTGGCCGACGAAATAATCAGTTCGGCATCTCAACATGCCAAATTTGGTGGTGTGGTGCCTGAAATTGCTTCACGTTCGCATACTACTGCAATCTTAACGGCAACTAAAAACGCACTAAAAACGGCTGGAATAACTCTAAGCGATATCGACGCGGTTGCAGTTACCGAGGGGGCAGGACTTTTAGGCGCACTTCTAGTGGGGACTTCGTTCGCAAAAGCATTAGCATTTTCATTAGGAGTTCCCCTCGTACCTGTAAATCATATAAGAGGGCATATGTCTGCATCGTATATAGCCGAAAAAGACTTAAAACCACCATTTATATCAATTCTTGCAAGCGGTGGGCATACAGCAATAGCAGTTGTAAAAGATTACTACGATATAGAAATTCTAGGTCAAACCCAAGACGATGCAGTTGGCGAAGCATTTGATAAGGTTGCAAGAGTTCTAGGGCTTCCATATCCCGGTGGTCCGAACGTAGAGAAACTAGCAAAAGAGGGCAAAAACAACGTAAAACTACCTAAAATGCTTAAAAATTACGACGGAAGCCTGTATGACTTTTCATATAGCGGTTTAAAGACAGCTGTTATAAATTACGTTCATAATTTAACCGCAAAAGGTGTAGAAATAAATAAAGCTGACGTTGCTTGCAGTTTTCAATGTTCGGCTATTGACGTGCTAATAGAAAAAGCTTTAAAAGCAGTTAAACAAACGAGTATAAAAACAGTTACCGTTTCAGGTGGCGTGGGTGCTAACGGATATTTAAGAGAGCAGTTGACGAAGTCTGTCGGGGATAAAGTCAAATTAGTTATTCCACAAAAAAAATTTTGCACGGACAACGCTTCAATGATAGGCGCAGAAGGTTACCTACAATATAAAAAAGGAAATTTTGCTGACTTAACGTTAAACGCTTCGGCAGTTTTACCATTAGAATATGAAAGGAGAAAATTATGATTAAACACGTAGTATGTTTTAAACTTAAAGAAGGTGAAAGTAAAGAAAAAGCAAAAGAAATTCTTTTAAGTATGCAAGGTAACGTTCCTATGCTGAAAGGTATAGAAGTGGGTACAGACCTTTTAGGTTCAGCTCGTTCTTTTGACGTTTATCTGTCGGTAATATTAGACGATATGAAAGCGTTAGAAGATTATCAAGTAGACGCATATCATTGTGACGTAGTAAAAAAACATATGCACGCAGTAACTGAAAAAAGCGTAGCAATTGACTTTGAAATTTAATTTTTTTGTATTAACGCACTAAAAGTGTGTTACGCGAGTATGGCGGAATTGGCAGACGCGCTAGATTCAGGTTCTAGTGGTTAACAGCCGTACAGGTTCAAGTCCTGCTACT
>JAZRGZ010000018.1:0-13864 GCA_045644505.1 Christensenellaceae bacterium
TGAAGTTAGTCGCAGAGGTCTATGCCTCCACACTTGTCAACGAGAATTATCTGCCGTTTCGAGCGGTTTTCAGTAACTTCCCGTATCAACCCAGATTACACAGCCTAATCATTATAGACCAAAGTTTTAGGGTTGTCAAACAAATTTCATAGGTTTTTTAAACTTTTTTTTATTTTTTTTAAATATTTTTTACGCTGTTTTTTTTCTTACGATTAAGGGCTTTTGAACGCCGTTTACAACCTTTTCATCAACTATAACTTTTTCAATTTCGTTATCCGACGGAATTTCATACATAGTGTCTATCATAAGATTTTCTAATATCGTACGAAGTCCCCTAGCCCCTGTTTTAAGCTCAATTGCCTTTCTCGCAACGGCTGAAACTGCATCGTCGGTGATTTCAAGTTCTACGTTGTCAAGACCGATTAAGTGTTTATACTGTTTTACCAAAGCGTTTTTGGGTTCGGTCAAAATATTAACCAAAGCGCTCTCGTCAAGGGCGTGTAAACCTACCGTAATGGGAACTCTTCCGATAAATTCAGGGATTAAACCGTATTTGATTAAATCTTGCGGTGTTACCTCCCTAATTAAATCGATTTTTTGTTCCACGTCTTTTTCTACGTTACCGCCAAAACCTAGCGACGCACTCTTCTTTCGTTTAGCAACGATTTGTTCTAAGCCGACGAACGCACCACCGCATATAAACAATATATTAGTAGTATCAAGTCTAATACATTCTTGCGTAGGATATTTCCTTCCGCCTTGCGGAGGAACGTTTGCAACGGTACCCTCAATAATTTTTAATAGCGCTTGTTGAACACCTTCACCCGAAACGTCACGGGTTATAGAAACGTTTTCGCTTTTTCTTGCAATTTTGTCTATTTCGTCGATATAGATAATACCTTTTTGCGCACGTTCTATATCGAAGTCAGCATTTTGAATAAGTTTTAATAATATATTTTCTACATCTTCGCCCACGTAACCTGCTTCGGTTAAAGTAGTAGCGTCAGCCACCGCAAACGGTACGTCTAAAATTTTTGCTAGCGTTTTAGCAAGCAAAGTCTTTCCCGACCCGGTCGGTCCAAGAAGAAGAATATTACTTTTATCGAGTTCTATTTCGTTTTTGTTTAGACCTGAGAAACCTATTCTTTTATAGTGATTATATACGGCTACTGATAAAACTCTTTTAGCTTGTTCTTGACCTACAATGTACTGGTCAAGACGGTTTTTAATTTCTTCTGGTTTTAACAAAACGTTAGTTTCAGGAGCGCACTCTTTTTTATCGTCTTCGCGCATGACTTCACGGCATATATCCACACACTCATTGCAGATATATACTCCGCTAGGTCCTGCTATAAGACGGCTAACCGCTTCCTTAGGTTTACCGCAAAATGAACAAAATAAATGATTGTTAGCGTCGTTTTTCATTAAATCTCCGAACTCTACGGACGCTTAACGAAGATTTCGTCGATTAGTCCGTATTCTTTTGCTTCTTCTGCCGATAAATAATTATCTCTATCGGTGTCTTTTTCTACTATTTCGTAAGGCTTGCCTGAATTTTGGGCAAGTATAGTGTTTAGACGGTGTTTGGTTTTTAAGATATGGTCAGCCATAATCTTTATGTCACTTGCCTGCCCCTGAGCACCACCTAAGGGCTGGTGTATCATAATTTCAGAGTTGGGAAGTG
Organism: Christensenellaceae bacterium; assembly: GCA_045644505.1. Classification (GTDB taxonomy): domain Bacteria; phylum Bacillota; class Clostridia; order Christensenellales; family Borkfalkiaceae; genus UBA1259. The sequence goes on from JAZRGZ010000018.1 coordinate 1,685, forward strand.
CGTAACGTTTACCTTTTGCACCACTTGACAACAAGAATGCGCCCATACTTGCCGCAAGACCTATGCAAATCGTACTTACGTCGCATTTGATATAATTCATTGTGTCGTAGATAGCAAGACCTGCCGAAACACTTCCTCCCGGACTGTTTATATAAAGACAAATATCTTTATTGGGGTCTTTACCTTCAAGGTAAATTAATTGCGCCACTACCGCGTCTGCAACAGCGTCGTTAATTTCACCCGTTAAAAATATTATTCTGTCTTCTAAAAGTCTGGAATAAATATCGTAACTTCTTTCGCCTTTGTTAGTTTGTTCTACCACGTAAGGTACTACGGTATTCTTTATATCCATATATTTCCCCTTAATGAATTATTACTTAATTTATAAGTTTTTATTCGGTTTTACCCGCTTTTTCGATAACGTTAGCAGATTTTAAGAAATCAAACAATTTTTTAATCACGATATCAGATTTAATGTAGTCGAGCTGACGAGCGTTCATATTCTTTTTAACGTCGGGAACTTTCTTGCCTTGCTTTTCAGCCATATCCTTTACTCTTTCTTCGATTTCTTCTTCGGTAGCTTGGATATTTTCTACTTCTAAAACTTTATCGATAACAAGTTGAGAACGAACTGATTTTTCTGCTTGTTCTTTAAATTCACTTCTGTATTCTTCCATAGACTTGTTGAGATATTTTAAATAATCTGCAAGTTTTAAGCCTTGATAAGACATACGGTATTCCATTTCTTGCACCATACGGTCAATTTGGTTTTCGATTAACGCATCGGGAATTTCCATAGAAGCGTTTTCGGTGATTTTGTTTATGATTTCGTCTTCGATTTCACGGTCAGCACGGTCGTCGTTTTGTTTTTGTAAACGAGCCTTAGTTTCTTTTCTGTATTCTTCTAAGGTTGCTACACCAGTAGAATCCTTAATAAATTCGTCGTTGAGTTCTGGAAGTTCCTTTTTCTTAATTTCGTGAAGCTTAATAGCAAAAACTGCGTCCTTGTCAGCAAGTTCAATTGCGCCGTAGTCTTTGGGGAACTTAACGTTAATATCTCTTTCTTCACCGATTTTCATACCGATTACTTGTTCTTCAAAACCGGGTATGTAGTTTTTAGCACCGATAACAAGCGTTTGTTTTTCAGCAGTACCACCTTCAAATTTAACGCCGTCAATAGAGCCTGAGAAGTCGATGGTAACGGTGTCGCCGTCCATAGCTTCACGGTCGGTAACTTCGACTAAACGAGAATTTCTTTCTTGTAAACGTTTAACGTCTTCGTCAACGTCTGCCTTCTTTACTTTATATTCTTTTTTGGTAAATTTTATACCCTTGTATTCACCTAGGGTTACATCGGGTTTTACGGGCACTACTGCAATCAAGGTAATACCCTTGTCGCTTAAATCTTTAACGTCAATTTCTGGTTGGGCAATAGCAAAGATAGAAGGTTCTTTATCCAAAACTTCTTCGTAATATTTGGGGAAAGCGATATTGATTGCGTCTTCATAAAAAACGCCTTTACCATAGCTGCTTTCGATTAGGTGTTTGGGTACTTTACCTTTTCTGAAACCAGGAAGCGAATATCTAGACTTAGTTTGTTCGTAAGCTTTGGTAATGGATTCGTTCCATTCTTGTTCGTTGAGTTCAATAGTGATTTTTACAGTACTTTTTTCTGCTTTTTCAAAAGTATACTTCATAATATTCTCCTGACTTTTAAATTCTTAAACATTTTATCATATCAATTTACAAAAGGCAACTTATTTAACCCTTTTATTTATGTTTTTATCATATCTTCGTGAACATCTGGTTTAACACTTAACGACTTATAGTCGGTATAAGTTACAAAACCTAACGGGCTTTGAGTCGGTTTTTTGACGTAACGCTTTTCAGTATAAACGACTTCTGTTTTATCGCTCTCCCTATCAGCTGAATAATACGCACAAATTTCCGCGCAAACGGTTATTATTTTTTCGGTTAATTTTCTTCCCTGCACTTTTAATAAAAGGTGCGATGAACGACCGTTTTTTGTGTGGAACCAAACGTCCGAAGGGTGTGCAGACTTGACGAGTAAGTCGTTTTCTACGTTGTTTTTACCGACGAATACGGTAAACCCTAAAACGTCGTAAGTTCTAAACTGCGTTGCCACTTTTCGTTTTTGCTTCTTATTTTGAACTTTTATCAATCCTATGCTTTGCAATTCTTCCGTTAAATCGTCAAGCTCGGTTTCAGTTTTTATAACCGCTAAAACGTTTAATAACCCTTGGTAATATTCAGCTTGCGAATTAACAGCGTCAAGTTGCGGAATAAGCGCGTTTATGGCGCGTTTTTGCTTGTTGTATTTTTTAAAATAATTCTCGGCGTTTTGAGTAGGCGTTAAGTTTTCGTCTAATAAAATTTCTATTTGATTACCGTCGTAATAGTTATCTAAAACTACTCTCTTTTCGCCATTTTTAATCTTATAGCAATTAGATATTATAAGTTCGCCTTTTATTCTGTTCTCTTCTGTCGTATGAGCGTCTATTAATCTAGCTTTTATATAGGAAATTTTCTTTTTATTTTTCTTTAATACCGCCGTCAAAACGTTAGTTATTCTATCCTTTTTTAACTTAAAATTTTTAGCGTCGTTTTTAATTTTGTAATAATATTCTTCGGCTTGATATAAGGTGCTAAAAGCAATTATTTCCCCTTGTACCGTTTTGTATGGATGAGCAAAAACGTCCACACTGCCGTCAGATTTTTTAACAACGCAAGGCGACGACTTTTTCAAATAACAAAATTCTTTAATATACTCAAAAAAAGTGTTAAAATCTTTGATTTCTTCGCCGTGTTCTTGACGGTATAAATACACGAGTTCAGTTGCAGTACTTACCGCAATACCCTGAACTGTTTGAGTTAAAAATTTAACAACGTCATCACCGTCATAACTTTTAATTTTTTCTAACACCACCGTATCTGACGGTAACAGTTTACCGTTGTCGGGCGGAAAAACGTACGGCTTTCCAACAATCAACGGTCTAACGCCGTCGTCAAACATATTTATTCCACGGTTACCGCCTAAAACCTTACCTTGCTCGGTTAAAATAACGTTACTGTACCTACCCATAAGTTCTACGTAAAGAGAATATTGTCTTTCTTCACAAAATTCCAAAGAATTCGTTAGGTCTATTTTAACTATTCTATCGTAGCCAACTAGTGATATATTGTTAATTTTTGCCGATAAAAGATGTTTTCTAAGGAGCATACAAAAATTCGTTGCAGTCAAAAGCCCCTCCTTGTCGATTTCGGTTACACCAACTCTTGGCGAACCGGGATTTACCGACAGTAAGAGTTTTAACGTCGTTTTCCCCGTAAACAGAGTAAATATTATTTCGTCGTTATCTGGTGCGATAATTCTGTTTACTTTTGCGTCCTTAAACAAGGTATTCAGTTCTAGACATAAATGTCTTAGCGTGTAGGCGTCTTGTGGCATAGTTTTTAACAAGTGAAAGTCTTACCGTTAAGATAATATAGGCAAGAATTTTCTTCAAATTTTAAGGTTAGTTTTTTTGCGGTAAGAACCTGCGATTTTATCTTGCGTTTTTTATTGTATTCGTTGTTACCGTATTTACCATCACCAACTATTGGGTTGCCAATATAAGCAAAATGTGCCCTGATTTGGTGAGTTTTTCCAGTAAATATTTGGACTTCAACGAGTGTACTATCAATGCGTTTGTCTAAGGTTTTGTATGCCGTTTTTATCATAACGGCACCGTTTACTTTTTTATCGTAAATCTTTACCGAACTGGTTTCGCTGTCTTTTAATAAATACGCTTGCATAGTGTCTGACGGTTTATTTAAAAAACCTACCACCTCAGCGTGATATATTTTTGTAAAAGCCTTATTCTTAAAACCTTTTAAAAGTTCAGTTTCAGCGTTAGCATTAAGTGAAAAAATCATAACGCCGTCTGTATTTCTATCTAGTCTATGAATAAAACCTGCGGTTTTAAATTCTTTTTTGACGTTTTCATAAACGGTTTCCGAGGTAAAGCCACTGAATTTATATACTACCAAAACGTTGTCGTCAACGTAAATGGCGTTATAACTTTGCTTGTCTTTAAGCGAATAATAAATTTCTACTTTATCGCCTTGCGTTAGTTGAACGTCGGCTTTTACACGCACGCCGTTTACCTTTACGTCTTTATCGCGCAGAAGTTTCATTATAACTGAATATGACAACCCGTCAACTAAACTTAGGGCTGTTTTTGTCAATTTACCGTTTTTAGGAGAAATGAAAGTTATCATTTTTGGTTCCTATTAAAACAGGACTTCGGGTTTACGAAGTCCTGTGATATTTTAGTCTTCTTCTTCGATTTTTTCCTTAGGTTTGATAAAGAGAAGAATTATTACTATTATCAAACATACCGTACCAGCCGATAAAAACACAACCGACCAAACGTTATCTTTAAGCCACGGATTAACGGGTTTAACAATGGTAGGAGTTTCTTGAACTTCAACCGAAGCAGTAGCAGACGCGCTTCTTACAGAGGACGTACTAGATACTGTACATTTAATAACGTACTTACCTATTCTGTCAGGAGTAAAGGTCAACTGACCGTCGTAGTTAATATTCTGAATATCTTCATACGTAAAGCCTTCGGGCATTGCGTCAGCTTCGGTAACCTCAGACGCTTTGGGAATACGAGTCCAAGTTTGCTCCCAATCACCTACTGGCAATTCAGTAGCGTCCGAATTGTAGTACAATTCGTAAGTAGGAGTGTAACCGGTAGCAGAAACGTTAAACTTAGAAACGGTATAAGTTGTTCCAACGTAACCTTTACTTTGGTTTACGGCAGTAATATTAATGGGAGCGTTATCTTTAATTTCAAAAGAGAACACGTAGCCGTAATAGTCTCCCGGTATTCTATTATTGTCGTCGTTTTCGTCAAAGGTGTAGAAATCGTCTATTTCCATCTTGTCGCCGTTAGCGTCTTCAAACACAACGAAGAACTCGTACTTGCCCGCCTTATCGGTAGGAATTTCCATTTTAGTGGTTGTGCTAGTGGTTTCTGGCGTTCTGTAATGAACGGTATACTTTAACTGACTATAACAAGTATAATCATCAATAACGAGAGTTTCTAATGACGGAAGTTTTACATTTTCACCTAAACGAACACAATATTCGGTGCCGTTGTAATCTTTAAGAGTTGCTTTTGTTAAAGCTTCTTGGTAACTGATGATTTGTTTTTCAAAGTCTGCACTGTCTTTATAGGCAGGAGCAACGTTAGTAACCGCGTTTTTATCTAAAACTTCAAAGGTAAAAGTTTCGTAAATATTCTCATCGTCACCTATGGATAATTCTTTGTTGCCAACTTCCTTAAACACTACGGTTTTAGGTTTATCTTCGTTAGAGAGCCACAAGTGATTTGATTCTTTTACAAATAAGTCGGAAGATTTTAAATTTTCCAAAACTGAATAAGCGGTAAACGAATAAGTGTATTGAGTACCCTTAAACGCTTTCAATTTGTAACCGTTTTGGGTTGAAACGTAAGCACTGTCGTTTAAGACAATTCTTGCCTTGGCATTGTCTTTAACTAAGCCGTTTTCAAGAACGAAAGTTTGTTTGTAGTCACCGCTTACGTCAGAATAATCTTGGTCGATTGAATTAATCGCTATGGTAGAAGATTGAACGCCTTCTTTAACGTCAGCAGTAATAGTAATATTTTTAGCAACACACCCACCTACGTTACTTACTAAGTACTTGTTGTTTGTGTTAGATACAAAAGACGCAGTGTCCTTAACAGAAGCTTTTGCAACGTTGTTTTCAACGGCAAAATAAATTTTAAGAGAAGCTTTGTCAAGAGCGCCTAAAACAGTAGTGCCCGACGTTTCGTTAAAGTTAACTGCACTACCGTCAAACTTAACAGTGAGTTTGTGGTTTACCGTGTCGTAAACTTGGTTTTGGTCGTCAGCGTTACCGTTTACGTCAAAAGGTTTAGTTTCAAAACTGATGGTAATGCCTTCCACGTCGTCGCCTAAACTTAAATCAAACGCTAACTCGTTAGCAATTAGCGAATTAGAAAGAACTACTGACCTATTATCACCTACCGTGAACACAGCAGAATTATTTTCGTATCTTGCCTCCGTATAAGTACCGGTAAAATACGGAAGGTCGGCAGCGCTTACAGTTTTAGTTGAAAAAATAAAAAGGCAAGCAAGCGCCATAAAAAACGCCATTGCCACAGTTAAAATCAGTTTGTACGGTTTTGATTGTTTCATATTTACAAGTTGCTCCTATAAACTCACAATAATACTATCATATTTTACACGAAAAATTCGGTATTGTCAATACAGTTTTGATATTATTTTAAAATATTATACAATATAAAAGATTATTTTTTATCGTTGAACAAAAAAAACCGTAAATTCATACTATAAAGTAAAAATTTACGGATTACACTAATGACGCTATTTTTAATTTTAACCGCTCTGACGGTAAGCATAGATTCTTTTTTTTGCGGATTCTCGCTGTCTTTTGCTTGTAAACGAAAATTACCTATCGTACTTCTTATAACTTTAACCGTTTTTGTTATGTGTCTTATAACTAATTACGGGGTAAAATTTTTTTCTAATCTTTTATCCGAAAAAAGTTCTGCACTCGGCGGATTAATTTTAATAGCTGTGGGTATTTATAACTTAATAAAAAAAGACGACGAGCTTTCGCTAAACCAAACCTTTAAGACTGCAATAATATCAGGTTTTGCGGTAGGTCTAGACGGGGCGGTTGCCAACCTTTCTCTTTCGCTTATGGGAATAAACGGCTTTTATGTTCCTTTAACGATTGCAGTTATGCACGGTGTAACAATTTATTTAGGCGCTTGTTTTTCCGAAGTAAAAGCGTTAAAGAAAACCAAAATTTTAGAACTTATAGCGCCTTTGGTTTTAATACTTTTGGGCGCATATAAAATTTTGTCAGTTTTTATCTAGTTTTTTTATAAAACCCCGTCGTTGTAAATACGTTTCATCTCTACTGCGTCTACGTCTTGCGTTCCTGCCGATTCACTAACGATATACGGATAAAGTTTAAGATTTTTAAGCGCTACGCTTAGTGGATAAAACTCTGGACCGTAAACGGTGTCTTCAAAGGTTAAATGTCTTACTTCGCCTTTTTTAGAATACTCTATTTTAGAGAAATGTGAATGAAAATTCACCATCTTCTCATAACCCAAGCGGTCTAACATGTATTGCAATAGATTTTGGTAATCTTCCACTGTTTTTAACGAACCTTGTTCTCTTGCGTTAATATGACCGAAATCGATTGCAGGTACGTAAATTTTATCTATTTGACAAAATCTAGTAATTTCTTCGACCGTACCTATTTGACCGAGTTTACCCATAGTTTCAGGGCAAAACTTCATATCGTCTAAACCACGTTCATAAATTTTATCACGTAAAATTTTAAGACGTTTTTCCGCAAGCGAAACGGCTTCTTCTCTTTTCATTTTTCCTTGTGAGGCAGGATGAAACACCACTCTTTTACCGCCCATAAGTTTAAGTTTTTCAGCAGACGCTATCACGTAATTATAAGACTTTTCGGCATTATCGTCGTCTGGATTAGAAAAGTTCACGTAATACGGCGCGTGAACACTTATTTCTATACCGTTATCTTTGAAAGCCTGACCAATTTTTATCGCCTTTTCATCGCTCATATTTACACCGCGACCAAAAGAATATTCAAAACAGTCCAAGCCTTTTTCTTTTACCCAAATAGCAGATTTTTCCGTACCCGACAACCCTGCAACTTCAAAAGCAAGCGAGTTTCCACTCGGTCCGAATTTAATTTTCTCCATAATTCTTTACTTCCGTAACGTCTTTTTTTAATTGATTGATTAAACCTACTAAGTTTTCAAATTTTAAAACTTCTCTTATAAATTTTTCAAATTCAACAACGATAGTTTTACCGTACAAGTTATCGTTAAACTCTATTATATGCGCCTCTAAAACAACTTTATCTAGGTTAAAAGTAGGTCTTGGCCCATAGTTTATAACAGCACTAAATTTTCCATAAGGCGTTATAACTTTACCCGCATACACACCGAATTTTAAGTTGTGTTTTGCACTATCGATAATAACGTTAGCGGTAGGAAAACCTATGCTTTTGCCTACACCTCTATCTTTAACGACTTTACCAGTAACCCTATAATTTTCGCCAAGAAGCTGGTTTGCTTTTTGTATATTTCCGAGGTCTAATAAAGTCTTAATTTTGGAGGTGGAAACTTTTTCTCCGTCTATTTTAACCTGCTCAACAATTTCCAATTGCTGAGAATTTTTTTTTGCAAATTTGCTTAAAAATTCAACGTTTCCACCTCTGTCCTTTCCAAAATGATAGTCATCTCCGCAAACGTAAGCGATAGCGTTAAATTTTTTATTAAGATAATCTAAAAATTGTTCTTTTCTTAGCGATAAAAATCTCTTTGTAATTTTTTTAAAAACTATTATATCTGCACCTAATTTTTTATACAGATTTTTGCGTTCAAAGTCGGTAAAAACAACCTTTTCATTTTTCTTTGACGTAACTGATTTGAGATTTCCCTTAAAGGTAAAAATAACAAGGCGCGCATTATTAAAATCGGCAATACGTTTTGCCGATTCAATAACCTTTCTGTGTCCGATATGTACGCTATCAAAATACCCTAGCGCGATTACACTTTTATTTTTACCTAACATATGAAGTGATTTTTAATACTCCGTCTTTTGCTATTCCTATACCCCAAAAATCGTCTTGGTTATAAACTCTATAAGTTCCGTCCTGATAACCGTGATTTTCAAAAACACCGTCAAGTATTTTTTGAGCGCCGTGAGATGATAAAACTATCTTAGGAAAATCTACCGCAAAGTCTGCTGGAATAATAAATTTTTCAGGGTTAACGCTTGCTTTAAAATCATCTACCGATATCGCGGTAGATAAATCGAATTTACCCGAAGCAGTTCTCTCCAAACCGCTCATAACAGCAAGACTGTTACAAGCATACCCTATATCACGGCAAAGCGAACGTATATACGTACCCCCACCGCATACGATTTGAAGTTTATACTGCTCTTTATCAACTTGTTCTATCATTTTAACGTCGTAAACTACGACTTTTTTAGGCGGAAGTACAAATTCTATGCCTTTACGGGAAAGTTCGTATCCCCTTTTGCCGTTTACACATTTGGCAGAATAATTAGGCGGAACTTGGTCTATTTCACCTATAAACTTACTTAAAACGTTTTCTAGGGTTTTTCTATCAGGTAAAACGCTCGTCGTATCGACAACATTACCAGTAGTGTCGAGCGTGTCGGTACTAACGCCGAATTTTATCGTCGCTTGATAGGTTTTTTTCTTGTCTAAAAGAAAAGGGAACAATCTGGAAGTCTTGCCTATGCCGACGGGCAAAATTCCCGACGCCATAGGGTCCAGCGTCCCCATATGTCCGCAAGGCACTTTAAATTTATGTTTAACCGCGCCTACTGCGTACGCGGAACTCATACCCGACGGTTTATATAAATTGATAAATCCTTTCATTTTACGGTTAATCCTGTAAATATTTGCTTACTGCAAAAACGATTTTGTCTATAACTTCTTCGTAAAGTCCTTGAATTTGGCATCCGCTTGCCTGCCTGTGCCCACCACCGCCGAAAATTCCTGCTACGGCGTTTACGTCAGCGTCTTTTGAACGGAAACTGATTTTGTATTTTTCTTTTGCAATCTCCATTACGCAAGCGCCTATTTCAACACACTCCACCCCCATTAAAAAGTCAATAAAACCTTCGGTTTGATCTTGCGTTGCTCCCGTTTTTAATAAATCGTCTTGCGTAACCGTCATAACGGCAAATCTATCGTCTAAAAAGTAACGTATTTTTGACGAAACAATCCCGTGCAGTTTTGCCCTTTCTTTGGTTTGCGCTTTAAACGTATGGTAAGTAATTTTATTAACGTCTGCCCCTTTCGATAGCAGTTTTCCTGCTTTTTCAAAGGTCTTTTCAGTAACGTTAGTATGATTAAAATTACCCGTATCGGTAACTATACCCGTAAGCAACAAATCCGCGGTTTCTTGGTTTATTTCAACACCTGCCTCGACTATTAAATCGTAAACGTTTTCACAGTTACTAGCGTTATCTACGACGTAGTTGTTCTTAGCGTATTTTGTGTTAGAAATATGATGGTCTACGTTATAAGTGTTTTTATGCGAGGCGTAAAGGTTGGCAAAATCACCGAGTCGTGTAACGTCGGCACAGTCCACTGAAACAAGCGCCGAAAATTCACCTATAAACAGTTTGTTTACAAGTTTAACCGACGGCAAATAAGAAAATTTACTGGGGATACCGTCCGAGCAAAAAACTTTTGCATCTATTCCTTTTTGTTTTAAAGCGTTAAAAAGCGCCAGCGTAGACCCGATGGTATCGCCGTCGGGACGCATATGCATAAATAACGCCACGCTTTTTTCACTGAACAGGTTTTGTACGAATTGTGATTTACTAATCATTTTTACCTTCGTTAATTTTTATGAACAGTTTGTCCATTTTATCGCCATACGCCATGGTTTCGTCTAGCACAAAAGAGATTTCTGGAACCGTTCTAAGCCTCATACTTTTAGCAAGTTCGTGTCTGATTTTTTTAGCGTCGTCACAAATAGCTTTAAAAGTAGTTTGCTTTTTTTGGTCATTTACCGAGTAGATGCTTATAAATACTTTGGCGTGTTTTAAGTCTTTACTTGCATCCACCTTAGTTATTGAAAACATCTCGGTTATAAACGGGTTTTTTAATTTTCTTTGAATAACTTCATAGATTTCGCGCTGAAATTCTGCGTTTAGTCTGTCAGTTCTCGATATATTTTGGTTCATTTTAGTCCTTGTTTTCTTCTACTTGATAACTTTCTATAAAGTCGCCGACTTTAATATCGTTAAATCTTTCAATAGAAATACCGCATTCATAGCCTTGCGCAACTTCTTTGACGTCGTCTTTGAAACGTTTTAATTGGTTTACGTTACCTTCACAAATCATTACGTCGTCGCGGTAAATTCTGAGTTTTCCGCTCCTTATAATCTTACCTTCGGTTACGTAACAGCCTGCGACTTGACCAACGCCTGAAATCTTAAATACTTCTCTAACCTCGGCTTTACCCATATAAATTTCGGTAAATTTAGGTGCAAGCATACCTTTAAGCGCTTTTTCTACGTCTTCGATTGCTTCATAAATTACTCTATATAACTTGATATCTACACCGCTTCTTTCTGCAATTTGTTTTGCATTAGAATCGGGACGCACGTTAAATCCGATAATAATAGCGTTTGAAGATTCGGCAAGCATAATATCCGATTCTTTTATAGCGCCCGCCGCCGAGTGAATAACGTTTACTCTTACTTGGTCGTTAGAAAGTTTTTCCATCGACTGTTTAACGGCTTCAACCGAGCCTTGAACGTCAGCTTTAACTATCATATTTAAGACTTTCATTTCGCCTTCGGCAATTTTGTTAAATACGTCGTCTAAGGTAACCTTAGTCGATGCCTTAATCATATTTTCTCTTTCTTTATTCTTTCTTTCTTCGGCAACAGACTTAATAAGTTTTTCTTGGTCGACAGCGTATAAGATATCACCAGCGTTAGGAACTTCGTCTAAACCCATAATTGATACCGGCATAGAAGGACCTGCACTAGTTACACGTCTACCCTTATCGTCTACCATTGCTCTTATTTTACCCGTTACGAGACCGATTATAACGCTATCGGAAACTTTTAAGGTACCGTTTTGAACTAAAATAGTTGCAAGCGGTCCTTTACTTTGGTCGAGTTTTGCTTCAATTACTACACCTTTTGCCTTGCGTTTGGGGTTTGCTTTTAAGTCTTTAATTTCTGCAACTAGATTGATGTTTTCTAAAAGGTTTTCTATACCTTCGCCCGTTTTAGCGGATACTGGACAAAGTATAGCGTCTCCGCCCCATTCTTCGGGAAGAAGTCCGTTATCGGCAAGTTGGGTTTTAACTCTTTCTATATTTGATTCAGGTTTATCTATTTTATTAACTGCTACAATAATCGGAACGTTAGCCGCCTTTGCGTGGTTAATTGCTTCAACAGTTTGAGGCATTATACCGTCGTCGGCTGCAACTACTAATACTGCAATGTCGGTTGCTTCTGCACCCCTTGCGCGCATTGCCGTGAACGCTG
>JAZRGZ010000019.1:0-9044 GCA_045644505.1 Christensenellaceae bacterium
CGTTGCTCTATCCATCTGAGCTACAGGTGCATATTTTTACCCGAACGTCCCTTTTGCGTGTTGTTTGGAGCGGGTGATGGGAATCGGACCCACGCTGCCAGCTTGGAAGGCTGGAATTCTACCATTGAATTACACCCGCAATATTCCTTCTTTGACAACGCCTAACAATTGTAGCAAAATGATTCTTTGTTGTCAACTGTTTGACAAATTGTTTTTAAATTTTTTTTGTTTTTATGAAAAAGTCAGAAAATCTTTGCATATTTTAGTGGTAAAAAATAAAAACTCTTGACTGAATAATATAATAATTGTATAATTATAATGTTATTTTGAAGATTTTTAGTACGGAGATAACTATGCAAAAATATTTATTTTATAACTGGATGGGTTCCGGGAAGCTCTCGGAAGACGAAATAAACGAACTAAAAACTCTTACCGATGCTGAAATCGAATACCGTTTCGGCAAAGATTTAGAATTCGGCACGGCAGGTATGCGCGGTTTAATCGGACTTGGAACCAATATGATGAACGTTCACACTGTAAAAAGAGCGACACAAGGACTCAGTGAATACATAAAAACTCTTGGTGATAAGGCAAAAAAAAGCGGTGTAGTTATCTCTTACGACACAAGACGTTATTCTTATGAGTTTGCGTACGCATCGGCTTTGGTGCTTGCAACTAACGGTATAAAAACGTATTTATTTAACAACGTTCATCCAGTGCCTATGCTTTCGTTTGCAGTTAGACGTTTAGGTGCCACAGCGGGAATTATGATTACTGCAAGCCACAATCCCAAAGAATATAACGGCTATAAAGTTTACGGTGCTGACGGCGCGCAAATGTCGCCCGAAGCAACTGCCAAAGTAGTTGAGTTTATCGACCAAATTAAAAGCCCTTTATCCGATAAAATTAAATGTGAAGAAAAATTTGCAAAGAAAATATTAAAAGTAGGTAAAGGAATAGACAAAAAATATTATAAGTCTATCTTAAAACTTTCGCTGTCTAAAAAAGCCGTTAAAAAAGTAGGTAAAACTATTAAACTTGTATATACCCCTGTGCACGGTAGCGGTTACCTTCCCGTAACAACGGTATTAAAGAAAATGGGGATTTCCGCTACGCTAGTACCCGAACAAACAGTATACGACACCGAATTTTCTACGGTAAAAGTACCAAATCCTGAATACAAGGAAACTTTAACGCTCGGCATTAAAATGGCTAACGTTAAAAAGGCAGACGTTGTTTTCGGTACTGACCCCGACTGCGACAGATTAGGCGTTGCAATCAGAGACGATAACGGCGAATTCGTTGCGCTATCAGGAAACCAAGTGGGTATCTTGCTTTTAGATTACGTCCTTAATAGGCTTCAAGAAACTAAGACGCTTAACGATAAAAGTTTTGTAGTAAAAAGTTTCGTTACGACCAGTATGGCTAAGCTTATTTGTGAAAATTACGGAGTAGAGTTAATAGAAGTTCCCGTAGGATTTAAGTTCATTGGCGAAAAAATCAAAGAGCTCGATGATTCGGGCAAGAAAACCTTTGTGTTTGGTTTTGAAGAATCTTGCGGTTATCTTCGCGGTACACATTGTAGAGATAAAGACGCAGTCGTGGCAAGTATGTTGTTTGCGGAAATGGTCTGTTATTATAACTCTATAAACTTAGGTGTTTATCAGAGATTGCAAGCGCTTTATGAAAAGTACGGTTACGTTTTCGATACTAACGTTTCTACCGAGTTTGAAGGTCTTAACGCAATGAAAGAAATGAACGCCGTCGTCGATAAACTTAAAACCGCCGAAATAGAAGAAGTTGGTGGCATTAAAATCGTGGCAGTTAGAGATTATTCTAAGGCGAAACGCAAAGAGTTTGGTGGAAAAATTCAAGACATGGACTCGCCGAAAGTTAACGCAGTATATTACGAACTTAACGGTGGTGGATTTATTTGCATACGTCCCTCTGGTACTGAACCTAAACTTAAAGTTTACTATTCGCTTAGAGTAGATAACGAGAAAAAAGCGCAAATGCTTTATAAAAAAGTCAAAAAAGATTTTACTGCCTTGATAAAGTAACTATAAATAAAATGATAAAAGCGTAACCTTACAGTTACGCTTTTTTCTTATTGCAAAAATTTTTATCTAATATTTTTATACATAGGGCCGTAGGTACTACAAGCTCTGTAATCTTGACCTTCTTTATCTGTACCAAAAGCGTTCCAAACAGCCGGACGCATAATGTCTTTATCTTCTACGTTGTGCATACAAACAGGAATACGGAGCATAGAGCAAAGTGTAATAACGTCTGCGCCAATGTGTCCGTAGGAGATAGCACCGTGGTTAGCTCCCCAGTTGTTCATTACGTCGTAAGCAGTTTTAAATGCGTGTTTGTCGCAAGTTCTCGGTGCAAACCAAGTACAAGGCCAAGTGTAGTCGGTTCTCTTGTAAAGAGTATCGCTTACTTCTTCGGGAAGATGAATAGTCCACCCTTCAACGATTTGCATTACGGGTCCTAAACCTTTAACTAAATTTAGTCTTATCATAGTAGCGGGCATTTCGGCGCGCGTAACGAATCTTGACGAGAAGCCACCACCACGGAAATAACCTAAGTCGGCGTATGGCCAAGTAGTTGCGCTCATCATAGCCTCGATGTCTTTATCGGTAACTTCCCACCACTTTTTCATAACGGGGTTGCCGTCTTTGTCTTTGCAGACGCCGGTAGCGTCTACACAACAGGAGCCAGAATTTATTAAGTGAATAAATCCGTCGGAATCTTTAGCCTTGCCTTCTAAATCCCAGCCAGTAACACGTTTAACTGAACTTCCCGACCAGCAAGTACGAACGTCCGCAAACATTTGCGCTCTACCAGTTAAAAGTTTACCAATTAACATACAAGTGGCGTTTAAACTATCATTCTCAGTTGCAAGTGTATAGGGTTCTCTAGGGCCATTCCAGTCGAAAGACGAATTTAAGATGCTTTCGGGGAAATCTGCGTTAGGATAAAAGTCAGTCCATTGACGTTGACCTTGGAAACCACCCATAATGGCGTTAAATCCTACTGCTTCTTCTCCTGAGCCTTCGGGAAGGTTGTTGTTACCATTATATAAATCTTTTATAATACAAGCAATTTTAGCAGTAAATTCCCATTCTTTTTGTTTTTGTTCGTCGGTTCTACGTAAGTTTTCGGGATTTTTATCAAAGTCGGGATTGCATTTTTCTTTAATCCATTTTATTGCTTTTTGATATTCCTTTTCGTCGTAAATTTTTTCTTCTATTCTTCTGATAAGTTCTACTTCGTCAATCGATTCAACTCTCATACCTAGATAATCTTGGATAAAATCGTAGTTAATTTGAGAACCTGCGATACCCATGCAAGCAGAACCGATTTGGAGATATGATTTATTGCGCATAGTGCAAACGGCAACAGCTGTTCTTGCAAAACGTAAAAGTTTTTCTCTAACATCGGTAGGAATCTTATTGTCGTCAGCGTCTTGAACATCGTGTCCGTAAATGCCAAAAGCGGGTAAGCCCTTTTGAGCGTATCCTGCAAGAACTGCCGCAAGATATACAGCGCCGGGGCGCTCGGTTGCATTAAGTCCCCAAACAGCTTTAATGGTCATGGGGTCGGTGTCCATAGTTTCAGAACCGTAGCACCAACAAGGCGTTACGGTTATAGTAATATCTACTCCTTCTTTTCTAAATTTTTCAGCACAATTAGCAGCTTCTGCAACTCTGCCGATAGTTGTATCAGCAACAACTACTTTAACGGGTTCACCATTAGAATAAAAAACGTTTTCTTTAAGTAAGTCTGCCACCGAGTTAGCCATACCGAAAGTTTGTTCTTCTAGCGATTCTCTAACCTTTAAAGGTCCGCGTCTACCGTCGATAGTAGGACGTATACCTATTACGGGGTAATCGCCTATAAGCCTAGATTTTGCCATAATTATTCTCCCTTTAAATTACGAATTAAACGTAAAATATTTTTTACTTTTTATATACAGTTTTACCTTCTCTAACGGTCAGGCAAACTTCAAATTCTTCGTTTAGTACTGTAAAGTCAGCGTTTTTACCTACTTCTATCGAACCTACTTTATCAAATATTCCTAAATTCTTGGCAGGGTTTGCAGTTGCGAAATCCACCGCATCAGTGAATTTAACGTTACAACTTAAAACTAAGTTTTTAATAGCGTCGTTCATTTTTAAAATACTACCTGCAAGAGCACCGTTATTAAGCCTTGCTTCGCCGTTTTTAACTATAACTTCTTGTCCGCCGAGTTCTGAAAGTCCGTCGGGTAAGTATTTTGCACGCATAGAATCGGTAATTAAAGTAACCTTGTCGTGGGGTTTGTTTTTGATAACTAATTTTATAGCGGGAATGCTTAGGTGAATAAGGTCGCAAATGATTTCGCAGTTAAGTTCGTCGAAAAGATAAGCGCTACCTACCGTGCCAACGTCCCTGTGATGCAAGGGTTTTTGGCAGTTATAAGTGTGAGTTACGTTAGTTAAGCCGTTTTTAACGGCTTTTTCCATATCGGTATAACTTGCGTCAGCATGTCCTACGCTTGCAACTACGCCTTTTTCTTTTAGGTGCTTGATAAGTTCGTCCGCACCCTCTACTTCGGGTGCAAGGCTTACGATTTTTATAGCGTTACCGCTAACCTCGTCGTAATTTTTAAAAATTTCCACGTCGGGACGTGCCACGTAATCTAAGGGTTGCGCACCGATATGCTTTGTAGAAATAAATGGACCCTCTAAGTGAACGCCCAAAACTTTTGCACCTTCTTCGGGGGAGACTTGATTGTACTCTTTAACGGCTTTTAATGCGTTAGTGATATTATCGGGACTTTGAGTCATCGTGGTTGCTAAAAAGCCCGTAGTTCCTTCTTTTGCAACAGCTTTTGCAATTTTAATTAAAGCGTCAACCGTACCGTCCATAGCGTCGGCGTTATCCGCGCCGTGTATATGTTGGTCAATAAAACCAGGCAACAATACTTGACCATTTTCAAAAGGGAAAGGCTCGGTAATATCGAGATTTTCGCCTATTTGTATAATTTTTCCGTCCTTAATTGCAACGTCGGCAGTGATAATTCCTTTGCCGTAAATATAAGCCTTAACGTTTTTAAATCCTAGCATAATTTTCTCCAAGTAGTAATTATGAAATATTGTAGCATTTAACATAATTTTTGTCAATACTTATTTATTTCAATAAATAAAAATGACCGCTTTTAGATTGTAGCGGTCAATTTTTTATAATATATTTTCCAAAGATAATTTGAACACTTGCGGAACTTGTTCGGCAAGTTCGAGTAAAACTTCTACCTTTGAAAGTGCGTCTTCCCATTTTTCTTCTCTTATGAGTTTTATAGATTCAGCAAGCCATAAATCGAATTCTTTTATCTCGGTATGAGGTATAAAAGAATGCAAATATTTTTTCTTTTGTAGCCAACTTTTCTGAACGGCATAAGCGTCGTCTTCAACGGCAGTTTTGTCGTTGACTTTTTCGTATAAAACTTCCAGAGTTTGATGAAATTCTTTAAATTCGTTTTGAGTGAAGTTGTTTTCAAAAATAATACCGAACGTTAAGATTATGCTTACGACTATAATTGAAATTATCGTTTTTACCATTGTACACCTTCTTTTAACGGGAAATTTAAAATCTCGTATTTTTTTTGTTTTTGCTTAAAATACGCTTTACCAGTTCCGTCGACGGTTAAAACTTCGGTGTCTTTTAACGAACATTTTTGTTTGACAAAATCTATAATCTCTTTTTCTTCGGCTTTTAAAAATTCAAGATTTCTATTTATTATTTTACCTTCGTTTATAACGAGTAGTGGCAGTGATAAGCATTCGGCGGGATTTTTAGAAGGTAACGCGGATAGTTTACCGTTAGATTCAAAAATAGCGTAATCTACTTGGTCTAAATGAAAATAACCTAGCGCTCGCATAGATTCAATTAAATCATCGACGCCTAAATTGTTAGAACGAAGTTCAACCAAATCTACTCCGTTAGTGTTGATGACGATGCTTGGTTTTCCCGACAAAATTTTTTTTGCTAAATCACCCGATTTTTCGATCAAAGTAAAGATTTGGTGCAATAAAAACAGAGCGAGAATAGACACTATCCCGTAAATAAGAGGAATAGAAACGTCCGCCATAGGAATACACGCTAAATCGGCAATGATAAGAGTAACTATAAGTTCAAAAGGTTGCATTTCTCCGATTTGACGTTTACCCATAAGACGGATAAGAATTACCAGTGTTATGAAAATAATAAGCGTTCTTATAAAAATAACTACCATACGCAAATTGTTGACTAAACGTAAGGCTTTTATACGCTTGACGAAAAAGATATTTTATGATAATATAAAAACGTAGAGTAGCAAGAATGCGTAAAGTGTTGCAAAATGGGATGTCGTTTGCAAACGAAAGGAAATACCTGCGGTGTTCTTGCGCGTCCGCTATTATTATAGGTGGTTTTCCACTTAAATTTTATCGGTCTCTCTAAAACCTTTACGGGAGATTTGTTTATGTCTAATTTACTTGCGATAAAATCTTTTGATATCTTAGAGATTTTCGGAAACCTTTCAACTAAGTGGTATTTATACCTTGCGCTTTTTATAAGCCTAGCCGTTATATTTTTGGCATTTGCTTTATATAAAGAACAATCGCGCATGGAACTTACCAAAACCCAAAGGCTCTGTCACGTGTCGGTATTTACGGCTATATGCGCGGTTATAAACGCATTTACTTTTTTCCCTGCGTCGCATATTTCCATATCGTTACTTGCAACCGTTTGTGCGGTAGCGGGTTTTTTGTACGGACCCAAAGACGCTTTTATTATAGGGTTTATGGGAGATTTAATAACGGCAATCGTTTATCCAGCAGGTCCATATAATCCCTTAATCGGTTTAGCAAGCGGTTTAATGGGGATGATACCTGCACTCGTTCTTAAAAAGACGGGCAATATCTATATGAAAGTTGCGTTGTCGACTATACTTACTTTGGTAATATGTACTTGCGGAATTAACACTTTTGGTTTGTGGCTGGTATACGGAATGGGTAAGAAAACTTTTTTTGCCTACCTTTTTGCGAGATTACCTTTCCAAATTTTAGTAGCTTCTGGCAACGCGGCGTTAACTGCGATTATCATAAGACTTTTGATTCGCGTCTTTCCTGAAAACAGATTTAACGTTTAATACTTACGGCGTTTTTAATAACGCCGTTTTTTCTTTTCTTGCGTTGAATTTTTACGCCTAAGAAATTAACGTCTATGAGATTAAAGCCTATAAACAGCGCCGTAATGAATACGCCAAGACTAGCCGAAACTACAAACAGCGACGCCACTGACCCGACAATAGGCAGAAGCATTTTTTCAAGCATATACCCCATTAATACGGTAGGGAATAAAAGCCCGATAGCCTTTATTAAAAATGATTTGTATTGAGGTTTCAACTTACAGTTTTTGTGTATAAAAACAAGATTTAGTACAGTTGTTAAAGCATAGACCAAAGCATAACCGACGAGTAGAGAATAAATGCCTATAATTTTTGGTAAAAAGAAAACTGACGCAAGCATAAGTATTGCACCTACAACGAAAAACAAAAGAGTTTGTCGTTCTAAACCCAAAGAATTGAGAATGCTTGTCGTTACCGAAGATAATCCCATAAAAACCATTAAAAATGCAGAAGCCGACAAAAACTTACCACACTCGTAACTGTCGAAAATTAAAATTCCGATTTCTTCACCGCAAACTGTGAAAATCGGTATAAAAAGGCAAGCTAAAAAGACGGTAAATTTTACGGCTTTTTCGACGTCGTTTTTAAGGTTAACGTAACGGCGCAAATAAAAATTTTCAGATATTTCGGGAACTAAAACTAGCGTAAACGACCCGATAAGTGTTGTAGGTATAAACAGGATAGGCATTGCCTGACCTGACGCAGAGCCGAACAAACTTAACGCTTGTGCGTTAGTATAGCCCGCAGAAACTAATCTTAGCGGTAGTAAAATTGACACTAAACTCGTTGCAAGCGAGCTTGCCGTGCGCATAGCCGTTATGGGTACGGCAGAAGAAATCAAAGGTTTTAATTCAGATTTCGGGTTTACTAATCGGTTGCGTCTGACGAAGAAAACAAATAGAGCCAAACAAAAAGAAAATAGGTACGAAACAGCTACTGCAACGCCTGCGAAGTATGCACCTTGGTAAATGTCTTTTGCTCTCGTTATAAGAAAAATACCAACGATAATCATACAACTTTCTTCTAAAAGTTCTAATACTGAATAGGGCAAGAAATCTTTTTCGCCCCAAAACACACCCCTAAAAACCGCGTATAAAGAATTAATTATTAGAGCGGGTAGGACTACCAAAAAGACGTTCAAACATCTAGGGTCGGCAAAAATTCCGCCTAATAAATCGGAAAAAGCAAAGAACAAAATGCAAAGAGGGACTGATAACATTAAAGTAAAAGAAATGCCTGCCGAAATAACCGCGCGGACTTTGTCCAAACGGTTTTCAGCTTTGTATTTAGTCATGAGCCTAGAAACTGTAATCGGTGTTCCCGAACTGCACACGGTAAGTAAAAGCGCAAATACAGACAACGCGACTTGATAAATGCCTATTCCTTCCGAGCCGATAGACCTTGATAAAAAAATCCTGTAAACAAATCCTAAGAATTTTTCACAAATAGAAAAAAGTGTAACGATAGCGACGGTCTTAAAAAACTTTTTCAAATCAAGTTCTCCTTGGCATAATCTTCAAAAGTATTCTATTCAATAAAAATATCAAATATAATAACCGTATGGAAAAGATTTTTTATAGAGTAAAACCTAACGATGCGTTACTGAAAATAGCAAACGATTTCGAGGTTTGTATTTTGGACTTGATTTTAGATAATAACTTAGTTCGTGAAGTTAGCGCGGGCGACGTTCTTTTTATAAATAGAACCGAAGAAAGGACGTATGCGGTAAAGCCGTCTGACACCATAGAGAGTATAGCCAAAAAATTCCAAACGACAAAAGAAAATATTTTAATCAAAAACCGAGCGCTTCCGTACGTCTTTTATG
>JAZRGZ010000020.1:0-7320 GCA_045644505.1 Christensenellaceae bacterium
AATATTTTTATTGACTTAGGTGCGTTATGAGCAAAAGAAATCTTACGTTATTAACCGATTTATATCAACTTACTATGATGAACGGCTATCTTAAAAAAGGTAGAAAAGAAGAAATTGCTGTATTTGATTTATTTTTCCGTCAAAACGGAATGATAACTTACTCGCTTGCTTGCGGGTTAGAACAAGCAGTTGATTACGTTTTAAATCTACATTTTGGCGATGAAGAGGTAGAATATCTAAAAAGTTTAGGGATTTTTTGCGACGAATTTATCGAATATATTAAAAATTTTAAATTTACAGGCGATATTTACGCCGTTCCCGAAGGCACGGTTGTTTTTCCTGGCGAACCTATTTTAACTGTAAAAGCACCAGTAATGCAAGCCCAGTTAATTGAGACTGCCTTGCTTAATATTATAAATTTTCAAACGCTTATCGCTTCAAAATCAGCAAAAATTAATTATGCGGCGAAAGGTGACGTTGTAATGGAGTTTGGTTTGCGTCGCGCACAAGCGCCTGACGCAGGCATTTACGGTGCAAGGGCAGCAGTAATTGGAGGTTGCGCGTCAACATCCAACGTTTTAGCAGGACAAATGTTTGATATTCCTGTTTCTGGCACGCATGCGCACAGTTGGGTAATGAATTTTAAGGACGAATATTCGGCGTTTAAAGCTTATTCTGAGGTTTACCCAGAAAACACTCTTTTGCTTGTCGATACCTATGATACATTAAAACAAGGTATCCCTAATGCAATAAAAGTGTTTAATGAATTGAAAGAAAAGGGCTACAAACCAAAAGGAATAAGACTTGATTCGGGCGACCTTGCTTATTTATCAAAAAAAGCAAGAGAAATGCTAGACGGTGCAGGTTTTCCAGATACCATTATTTGCGCGTCGGGTGATTTAGATGAGTATTCAATAAACTCACTTAAAAATCAAGGTGCTAAAATTAATTCTTGGGGCGTAGGCACAAGACTAATAACCAGTGCTGATATGCCAGCGCTCGGTGGTGTTTATAAATTATCGGCGGTTTATGACGATAATGGCATTATGGAACCAAAAATTAAATTAAGCGAAAACGTAGAAAAAATTACTAACCCGGGTTTTAAGAATATTTATAGAGTTTACGATAAAAAAACCTTAAAGGCAGAGGCTGATTTCATTGCATTAAGAAACGAAGAACCTGTTGACACCTCAAAACCCTTAGTGTTAACTCACCCTGTTGATAGATGGAAAAAGATTGAGTTTACTGATTATTTTGTTCGCCCTTTACACGTAGACATTGTTAGAGACGGTAAACTAGTGTACGCTATGCCAAAACTAGATGAAATTAAAGCATATGCAAAATTAGAATTAGAAAGTTTCTGGGACGAATATAAGAGGTTAGATAGACCGCAATTGTATAAAGTAGACTTGTCTGACGAACTTTATGAACTTAAAAAAGATATGTTGACTAAAATAAGGGGCAGTAAAGAATAGAAAAGGAGGTTGTTTTTTTGGAACTTAATAAACGTAAATACGCCAAAAAAGAAGTTGAAACTATACTTAACGACAACCGCACCCTATACGAAAACAAACTTTTTGAGCAAAAAGTAAAATTACAAGAGCTTGCTGACGAGAATAAAAATTTAAAAACTGAACTTGATAGCTTAAAATCTAAGCAATCTTTAATTGATAAAGCCTTGATAACCGCTGAAACTCAGTCTAAAAATCTGCAAGATAAGGCGAACTTGCAGTATCAGTTGACGTCTGAAAAACTTAAAAATTTTTATCTTAGGTGGGACGAGTATTTTAAGAGATTAAAAGTTAAATATCCGCTCTATCCAGAAGTTAAAGAATCAGCTGAATTGATAGATTCGCTTAAAGTGTTATTTAAGTCTAAAAATGTAAAAAGTTCAATTGATAAAATTGACCAAAAATTTACTAAAAAAGCAGGAGCAGAGCAGAGTGTTTTTAACCCCAAGAGTAAAATTAACGCTTACATTGCCGCAACTAGCGATAACGGATTTAATTTAGACGAGGTATTAAATCCCGGGGAACTTCAATTGGAGGACTTATGCAAAGAACTGGGACTAATAGAAGAATAAAAGAAATCGTAATATACATAGCCTTATTTCTTGTTCTTATTGCCATAGACCAGCTAACTAAAATTTATTTTAAGAACAAATACTTAGAAGTCGGCACAACTGAAATAATTAATAATTTTTTTTATTTTTCTTATGCCGAGAACACGGGTTCTGCTTTTAGTTTTTTAGCAGGTAAAAGTTGGGCACAAACATTTTTTAAAATTTTAACTGTAATTTCATTGCTCGTTTTTTTAACTTTGACCGTTTACTTTTTTAAGAAAAAACAAAAATGGTTGACTGTTTCTTTGATAATTACAATGTCGGGGACGATAGGAAACTTTATAGATAGATTAGCCTTAAATTACGTAAGGGATTTTATTTCTTTTATTTTTGGCAATTATAGATTTCCTGTTTTTAACGTAGCCGATATTTGTTTAGTTGTAGGCGTGGTAATGATAGCCGTGTATATTTTGTTTTTAGACAAAGACGCGGTTTTTAAGAAGAAAAATGGAAAAGAAGACTTATAAGGTTAACGACAATTTCAAGGTTAGAGCAGACGTTTTTCTAACTACTAAATGCAATTTAACGCGTTCAAGACTTAAAAAATTATTTGACGACGGCGGAATAACCTTAAATGGACAGTCCATAAAGGCAAATAAAATGGTTTCGTTAGATGACGAATTAGTCGTTGAAATTCCTTCCGCAGCTAATTTAAACGTAAAGCCAAAAAATATACCCCTTGATATTATTTATCAGGACAATGACGTTGCTGTTATAAATAAACCGCAAGGATTAACTGTTCATGCTGGAAACGGTACGGATGACAATACTCTTGTAAATGCGCTTTTGTTTAGATTAGATAATTTATCGGGTATTAACGGTGTAATAAGACCGGGAATTGTACATAGAATAGACAAAAATACTTCGGGATTATTAGTGGTTGCAAAAAACGATACCGCGCATTTAAGCCTTGCAAAACAAATTGAGGGAAAGACTTGTAAAAGAATTTATGTGGCGCTATTAGAAGGGGTTTTAAAAACTGACAGCGGAACAATTAGAACCTTTATAGGAAGAAATAAAAAAGACCGTACAAAAATGATGGTAACGGAGTATGGTAGAGAGGCTGTAACCGATTTTAAGGTCGTTAAAAGATACGAAAAATACACATTATGCGAGTTTTCGCTTAAAACGGGTAGGACGCATCAAATTAGGGTGCACGCAAAATATTTAGGTCATCCAGTAGTCGGTGACCCAGAATACGGATATAAAAATCAAAAATTTAAGTTAAACGGTCAATTGTTGCACGCAAAAAAATTGCAATTTTTGCACCCTACTACAAATGAGATGGTAGAGTTTAACGCACCATTACCCGATTATTTTGAAGATGTTCTTAAAAAGATAAAATAAAATTTAGAGGTGAAGTATGAGTTCTGAAAACGGAAAATTTTTAGGTTTTATTGCTTTTGTCGCTCTTGTGGCGGTAGCATTATTAGAGGCATTAAGTGTATTGCCTATAAAATTAGACGACGTACTTGATAATATTGTTAATACTATTAAAAATTTATGTGTATGCTTAGTAATTGCTATAACAGCATACAGATTTGTTTTAAATAAATCAAAAGGCTTAAAAATAACTTATTGGATATGTGTTGGTATTTATCTATTATCTACACTATTTATATGGGTTTTCTAAAATAGAAATAAGGAAATTAAGAAGTGTCAAAACCGTTAGTAGCAATCGTCGGCAGACCTAACGTAGGAAAGTCTACGTTTTTTAATAAGGTTGTCGGTAAGAAACTTTCAATAGTAGAAAATTTCCCCGGTGTAACTAGGGACAGGCTATATGCCGACGCAGAGTGGTGCGGTCGGTATTTTACACTTGTAGATACAGGTGGTCTAGAATTAAAATCTACTGACCAAATGTGGCGCCATATTCAAAAGCAAGCAGAAATTGCTATTGAAACGGCAGACGTAATCATTTTATTTACAGATGGAAAATCAGGATTAAACGCATCAGATATTGACGTAGCTTCAAAACTGAGAAAATCAGGAAAGCCTATTGTTCTTGCTGTCAACAAACTTGATAATTACGACCTCACTAAACTGTACGAGTTTTATAATTTAGGTATAGGAGAGCCGTTTGGAATTTCTGCTGAACACGGTACTGGAATTGGTGACCTTTTAGATGAAGTTGTTGCAAAGTTAGACAAAATGGGAGAGCAGGTAGAAGACGATTCTGTTAAAATTGCAATCGTTGGTAAGCCTAACGCTGGAAAGTCCAGTTTATGTAATAAATTACTAGGGTTTGATAGAACGATTGTGTCTGACATAGCAGGTACCACACGCGATGCAATCGATACTTTATTTGAGTTTAACGACAAAAAATATACGCTTATTGATACGGCAGGTATAAGAAAGAAAAGAAGCGTTGAAGAAGACGTAGAATATTACAGTGTTTTACGTGCGCTTGGCGCTATTCGTCGTGCCGACGTATGCGTAATGATTATTGACGCGAGTGAAGGAATTACAGAACAGGACGTTAAAATTCTAGGATATATTCATGAGCAAGGTAAACCGTCTATCGTTGCAATGAACAAATGGGATTTAATTGAAAAAGACACTAACACTATAAATAAGTACAACGTTCAACTTGTTGAAGAACTTAAATTTATGGATTATTTTGTCCCCGTTTATATATCTGCAAAAACTGGTCAGCGAGCTGACAAAATTTTAACTCTTGCAGATAAGGTTTTAGAAAACGCTAACAAACGTATTACAACGGGTCAACTAAACGATTTAATATTTGATTGCGTTAGGGCAAACGAACCACCGTCGGTTAACGGTAAACGCCTTAAAATAAATTACGTTACGCAAGTTTCCACAAACCCACCGGCATTTGTTTTATTTGTAAACGATTCAGCTTTAATGCACTTTTCATACAAAAGATATTTGGAAAATTGCATTAGAAAGGCTTTTGATTTTACCGGTACACCAATTAGAATTTCTGTAAGAGATAAAGAAGAAGATGACTAGTTTATATCTAACTGTATTTGCCTTAGTAAGTTATTTTATAGGTAATCTTAACTGGGCGATTATAATATCAAAATTTAAAAAAACTGATATAAGAACTATGGGAAGTGGAAACCCTGGTACGCTCAATATGAGTAGGAATTTTGGATTAAAATTAGGTCTTTTAACTTTTTTTCTTGACATATTAAAGGGTGCTGTGCCTACCCTCGTTGCATTTTTCTTTTTTAAGAATAAATCTCTATCGGGAACCGTTTTTATAGCGAGCGATTTTGCTATCTATCTTTGTGGGTTGTCGGCTATACTTGGTCATATTTATCCCGTAACCCTAAAATTTAAGGGTGGAAAGGGGATTGCTTCAACGATAGGTGTTTTTCTTGTTACTGAGTCTGTTCACGGTTTAGGATGGGCAAGCGTAGCTATAATGGCAATCGTCGCAGCGGCTGTGTTTATATATTTTACTGAATTCGGTGCTATGGGCTCGTTTATTGCTATTACTCCGCCAGCAATTAGTAGTTTAATTAGACTATATCTTTCCTATGGTACAGTATTTATCTCAACAGTGAGAGTTTTTCATGTACTAGCCAACGTTTTTACATTTTTAATATGTTTCTTTACTTGGTTTGCACATAAAAAGAATATTCAACGCATGCTTGCTGGTGAAGAACATCCAACGTCCATAAAAGAAATGGTTGTTAAAATGAAGGCTAAAAAGCTTGCTCAGGCTAAACAAAATCAAGAAAAAGATTAAATTTGGAAAATTATAAATTTATTTTCATAACAATAAAAAATCTCTCATATATTACTTGTGTAATACGTGGGAGGTTTTTTTATGGATAAATATAACATTTATCAAGATATCGCAAAAAGAACGGGCGGAGATATTTATATTGGGGTTGTTGGACCCGTTCGTACGGGAAAATCCACTTTTATTTCTAAATTTATGGAAAATTTCGTTATTCCTAATATAGGAAACAAACTTCATAAACAAATTGCAAAAGACGAAATGCCTCAGTCGGCATCGGGTAAAGCGGTTATGACAACACAACCGAAATTTATACCTGCAAACTCTGTTAAGGTACAGTTTAAGAATAAATCGAGTGCAAACGTAAGGCTTGTTGATTGTGTAGGGTATATGGTTGAGGGGGCAACTGGACACATTGAGGATGATAAACCGAGAATGGTTAAGACTCCTTGGAGCGACGATTTAATAGCTTTTGAAGACGCTGCCGAAATAGGAACCAAAAAAGTAATAAATGAATATTCGACAGTAGGTGTAATGGTTACGACTGACGGAAGTTTTGGAGAAATCCCTCGTGAGAATTACGAAGTTAGTGAAGAAAGGGTTATCCGAGAATTATTAACCTTAAAAAAACCTTTCATTATAGTGCTTAACTCCTCAAATCCCGAATCTCCAAACTGTAAATCTATCGCAAACGAGTTAGAAAACAGGTATGGAGTAACAGTTGTCTGCGTAGACGTAAATAATATAACATCAGAACAAATAGAAAGTGTGTTTGAAAAGATACTTCTAGAATTTCCCATGGCGTCTTTTGACGTTAATTTGCCTAAATGGATGCAAACGTTACCCGCTGACAATAAAGTACTTTCAACCATTATCGCTAAAATTAAAGAATCTTCAAAAAATATGTCTAAAATGCGTGATTTTTCTGACATATACGAGGCGTTTCATGACGATGAGTTTGTGTCAGGCATAGACGTAAAAGAACTTAGACTTGGAATTGGTTCACCTGAGTACACGGTGTATCCAAAAGAAGATTTATTTTACAAAGTTTTAACGGAAGTTTCAGGCGAAGAAATAAACGAGGACTATCAACTTATGTCTTTCGTTAAAGATGCATCAAATTCTAGGAAGAAGTTTGCAAAAATAAAAGATGCACTTGAACAAGCCGAAAACGACGGCTACGGTGTGGTTTATCCGAGCATTGATGAAATGAATTTAGAAGACCCTGTTTTAGTTAGACAGGGTGGAAGATACGGTGTAAAACTTAAAGCATCAGCACCGAGTCTGCACATTATGAAAGTTGACGTGTCAACAGAAGTTTCGCCTATTGTAGGGACAGAAAAGCAAGGTGAGGACTTAGTTACTTTTATAATGGATAAATTCCAAAACAACCCGTCTGGAATTTGGGAAACAAATATGCTTGGTCGTCCACTAAACGACTTGGTAAACGAAGGGTTAAACGGTAAGCTTCAATCGTTACCAAAAG
>JAZRGZ010000021.1:0-6954 GCA_045644505.1 Christensenellaceae bacterium
TTTCAAAAAAGGGTTGACAGTGGTCAAAATGTTTGCTATAATAACGCTGTACTAAAAAAGGAGGGGTGGAGTCTATTTATGTCCGGTAGAACGTATGCACATCAACTTGATGCTAAGAATAGAATGAGAATACCGGCTAAACTGCGCGAAGAACTTGGAGCGGGTTATACCGTTACGGTTGGTTCGGGCGGTTGTTTGTACGTTTACTCTGCCGAGCAAATGCAAGAAGTTAAAAACACTCTCAACAAACTCAACGTTTATAGAGAAAAACAATTAAAAGCTGCAAGATTTATTTTGTATAATTCTTGGGAAGCAGAAGAGGACAAGCAAGGCAGAATACTTCTTCCTGAAAATTTAAGAAAGTATGCCAAAATACAAAAAAACGTTATAGTTTTTAAAGGACCTGCTTGTATAGAAATTTGGAGCGAAGAAGTTTGGAATGAATATTTTAACGACGTTAATTTCAACGAACTTGCTGACGCTTTGGATTCATTAACCGAAAATGAATAATTTAACTCATTATTCGGTTATGCTTGACGAGTGTATAAACCATCTTAACTTAAAAAACGGAGGAATATACTTCGACGGGACGCTCGGTGGGGGTGGACACTCCTATCAAATACTAAAAAAATCTTCTCCAAACGGAAAACTCATTGCAACTGATTTAGACGATTATGCCTTAATGAGGGCGGGTGAACGTCTCAATGAGTTTAATGGAAGATTTAAATTAGTGAAAGATAATTTCAAAAATTTTGAAAAAGTTTTAGATAGTCTTGAAATTGACGAGCTCGACGGCGCTATATTAGATTTAGGAGTTTCCAGTTTTCAACTCGACGACAGAGAAAGAGGGTTTTCTTATCTTGCTAACGACCAAAGTCTTGATATGAGAATGGACAGAACTTCGACTTTGACGGCTAGAAAAATTATTAACGAATATTCCGAACACGATATTAAATCAATTTTATCCGAATACGGTGAAGAAAGATTTGCTTCTCAAATCGCAAAAAATATCGTAGAAAAACGTAAAATTAATCCCATCGAAAAAATAGGTGAGTTAAACCAAATAATTTTTAATTCGATACCTAAAAAGTTTCAACAAGACGGTCACCCTTCAAAAAGAACGTTTCAGGCTTTACGTATAGAGGTAAACGCTGAGCTTTCGGGACTTTATGAAACGGTAATCTCGTTTTGTAGACGCTTAAAAAAAGGCGGAAGGTTAGTTATCTTAACTTTCCACTCTCTCGAAGACAGAATAGTAAAAAGGGCTTTTAAGGAATTAAATACCGACTGCATTTGTGATAAAAGTATTCCCGTTTGTGTTTGCGGTAAGAAAAAAGAAATTGAAATAATAACAAAACATCCTATTACTGCAAGTCAATCTGAACTTGATAACAATTCAAGGTCTAAATCGGCTAAATTAAGAGTAGCTGAAAAAATATAATCAAAAACTAACCCATAAAGGAGAAAGGTTATGGTTACAACTAGACGTACTAACGATACAACTTCGTTTATCGGCTCTGAAAACAGAGGCGGCGTTGCTGTTTTGGAAAGAAATCCCAACACGTACAACCAATTAGTTAACGAAAACGTTGTTACTGAACAAGACATGGAAGAAACTAAACTTCGCATGCAAAGAAATCTCGACATGATTTTAAATTACGACAAACACGTGACCCAACCTGTCGAAGAAGTTCAAGTTGAAAATCAACAAGTTTCTCAAATAACTGCAATAGAAGACGAAGATATTTGTCCAACTTCAACGACTATGCAATTTGGCGACGGTGACCTTGACCAAATGTACAAAGAAATGAATAGGGCGCAAGAAGATACCAAAGAAAACTATAAACTGACCACTAAGGGAAAGATTATAGTTGGTATTTATGCGGCTGTTGTAGCGGTAATTTTCGCGCTTATAGTATTAAATACCAGCCTTTTAGCAGTTCTTACTAACTCCAACGCTCAAAAAGCCGAAATTTTGATCGCTCAAACTGAACAATACAATGCAATTGTATCAGAAATAGAAAGCGTATCTCAAAACGATTACGTTGCCGATATTGCTGAAAATCAATTTGGTATGGTTTTGGGTAATTAATTGAACTTTTTACGAATACATTTATAATGTATTACCTAAAAAGGAGTAACTAAATATTAAACAGTATTCTATTACGATTTTACGAAAGAGGTTATTTGCAATTTCACTTGCGATAGCCTTTTTATTTTTGTGCATTTTTGGACGTCTTTTATACGTTCAAGTTATTTGGGGTGAAGATTTACAAGAAAAAGCTATTGACCAGTGGACGAGAGAAATTCCCGTCGTTGCGTCTAGGGGTAACATCGTCGACTGCAACGGAGTAGTTTTAGCAAAAAACGATGATACTTATACTGTTTTTGCCCGAAAAAAAGCAGTTAAGGACTTTGAAAAACTTGCAAATGCGCTTTCAAAAGAGTTAGACCTAAACTATGAATACGTGTACGAACGGTTAACAAAAACCTATTCATCCGAGGTAACAATAAAGAAACAAGTTCCAAAAGAAAAAATAAATAAGCTTTTAGAATACGGTTTTGACGGAGTGTATTATTCCAGAGATAACAGTCGGGTTTATCCTTTTAACGATTTTTTGTCTTCTGTTTTGGGGTACACGTCTACCGATGGAAAAGGTCAATCTGGGCTAGAACTTTATTACGATAAATATTTGTCGGGTATCAACGGGGAAATTTTATACGAAACTGACATTGTAGGTGTTGAAATTGGCGAAAGCAATGCAAGTTATATTCCTGCAACCGACGGACTTAACGTAAAACTTACAATAGATTACGAAATACAGCAACTTTGTGAAACTGCTATGCAAGAGGCTATGCAGGTAACTCAGGCAAAATCAGCACAAATGTTGGTGCTTGACCCTAATACAGGTGCTGTAAAGGCTCTTAGTATTAAGCCTTCTTTTAATCTAAACGATATTCCACGAGACGATTTAAATTTACTAAACGAACTAAGTAGAAATAAACTAGTTTGTGACGTTTACGAGCCCGGTTCAACTTTTAAAATATTGACAACTTCTGCTAACGTGCAAGAGTTTTTGGACGGTAATAAGTCCGCTTACTCGTTGAAACACGTTTTTAACAGTTCCCGTTACCGTTATATAGACGGGCAAAAAGTTAAATGTTGGAACACTCATCAAAACGGAAAACACGCAGGGTTAACCATACAGGGCGCGCTAAACAATTCTTGTAATCCTATATTTGTTGACATGGCGATGTCTTTGGGTAAGCAAACTATGTATAAATATATCGAGCTTTTTAACTACGGAAATCTTTCAGGTATAGACTTTAACGGCGAATCACAAGGTATGGTTTTACCCGAGTCGTGCGTATTAAACGTTGATTTGGCTAGAATTGCTTTTGGTCAAACAATAGCGGTAACGGGGTTGCAACTTGCTTCGGCTACCGCGTCAGCTATAAACGGCGGAAACTATTACACGCCGTACTTGGTTTCTGAAATTTATAAAAATGACGGCACCATTGTTGAAAGAGTTTATCCGAAACTTAAAAACAGGGTAATAAGCGAACAGGCATCTAGTATTATGCGTACTCTTTTAGAAGGTGTTGTAAAGGACGGTTCCGGAAACCAAGCATATATCGAAGGGTATAGAGTAGGTGGTAAAACAGGAACAGCGCAAAAATATGAAAACGGTATAATTGCGCAAGGTAAATACGTTTCTTCTTTCGTAGGTTTTTTTCCTGCAAACAAACCACAGTATTTAGCGTTGGTAATAATAGATGAACCGGTAGGAAGCTATTACGGAAGTACCGTCGCGGCACCTTTTGCTAAGCAAGTATTTGAAGGAATTATTGACCTTAAAAATATTCAAGGAGATACAAAATGAAACTTAAAACTTTAATAAAGCGATTAAAACCCATAGAAGTTGTAGGTAGAACTGACTTAGAAATAAAAGATATTAAAATTGATAGTAAAAAAGTTGTTTCAGATACGTTGTTTGTGTGTATTCGTGGTAAAGATAATGATGGTCATAAATTTATAAAAGAAGCCGAAAGGTACGGAGCGGTGGCGATAATATGCGAAAAAAAACTTGATACGTCGTTAACGCAAGTAGTAGTTAAAGATACAAGAATAGCGTTATCGATAATTGCGTCTGAATTTTATGGTAGAGCAGATAAAAAAATAAAATTAATAGGAGTTCTAGGTACTAATGGAAAAACTACTACTTCGCATTTAATTTACAACGTTTTAAAAAACTCTGGAATTAATGCTGGGTTAATAGGTACTATCGGCACTTATTACTGCGATAACTACATAGAACCTAATTTAACTACACCCGACCCGCTAGAATTTCACAAAACTTTGTTCGATATGGGTGAAAAAGGCGTTCAAGTTGTAGTGATGGAAGTTTCTGCACACGCCGTTTATCATAACAAATTATACGGTATAGACTTTGAGATAGCTGTTTTTACTAATTTTTCACAAGACCACTTAGATTTTTTCGGTAATATGGAAAACTATAAAAATACTAAACTGAAATTTTTCGAAAATAACAAATGTAAATACGTTGTGACAAACAACGATGACGAAGTAGGTAGATTACTATCACAAAAATATAAAAACGTAATAACGTACGGGCTGGAAAATCCCGCCGACACATTTGCAATTCAGATAAAAGAAAATAAAAAATGTTTTAATTTTATCCTGAACTTATTTGATTGTATTTACGACGTTAATCTTTATTTTAAAGGTAGGTATAACGTCTATAATGCGTTAGGTGCGTTAACTGCTTGTGCATTAATAGGGGTTGAAATTAAAAAAGCTGTATTGGAACTGTCCAAAATTAAGGGTGTACAAGGTAGATTAGAGTGTGTATATTCAAAAGATTTTGACGTTTACGTGGACTATGCGCATACTCCGGACGGTTTAGAAAAGTCCTTAAAAGCATTAAAAAATAAAGTAGGAAATCTTATTTGTGTATTCGGATGCGGAGGTAATCGTGACAACGATAAACGTAAAAAAATGGGCGAAATAAGTGGAGAACTTGCTAATTTTACTGTCGTAACGTCAGACAACCCTCGATTTGAAGAACCGATGAGTATAATCAAAGAAATAGAGGAAGGTTTAATTAAAAAAACTAAAAAATACGTTTTAATTGAAGATAGAACAGAGGCTATAAAATATTCGTTGAATTTAGCAAGACCGTTGGATACAGTTCTTATTGCTGGTAAAGGGTGCGAGAAGTATCAGGAAGTTCTCGGTATAAAAACACCTTATAACGACAAAGATATTATTGAAGAACTATTGAGGGAAATTGAATGAAAATTTATTTATTAGCGGTATTAATTTCTTTTGGGTTAGCCGTTATGTCAGGGGTGCTCACAATACCCCTTTTAAAAAAAATTAAAGCAGGACAAACAGTTTTAAAATACGTAGAAACACATAAAGAAAAAAACGGTACGCCGACAATGGGCGGACTGTTTTTTATTATACCGTCAGTAATAGTCTTTTTTCTTCTCGGTGGTAGCGGTAGAATGGCAGGAGTTGCGGTAAGTTTAGGGCTTGCATTTTTAATCGTTGGATTTTTAGACGATTTCATAAAAATAAAATTTAAGCAAAACGAAGGGCTTAAACCGTATCAAAAAATAATTTTTCAACTAGCCATTTCAGTTTTAGCAGGAGTGTTTTGTTACGTTAACGGTATAACCGTTTTTTATATACCCTTCGTAAACAAAACGGTAAGTTTAGGGGTTTTTTCGATATTTTTAGTAGCCATTATATTTATTGCAATAACTAACAGCGTAAACCTTACAGACGGCTTGGACGGTTTAAGTGCGGGGGTGTGCGTGTCGTATATATTATCCTTAATAGCGTTATGTACGGTACAGTTATCTTTTTTTGGTAGATTGTATTTAAAAGGAGATGAGTATCAAAACTTGAATTTGCTTAGCTGTTCACTTTTAGGGGGGATATTAGGGTTTTTAATTTTTAATACTAGCAAAGCCAAAGTGTTTATGGGGGATACCGGTTCATTGTCTCTGGGTGGATTTTTAGGAGCGCTAACCGTGTTTTCGTCAAACGCTTTATATATGCCACTTTTAGGAATTTGTTTCGTGGCGTCAAGTTTATCGGTAATTATTCAAGTATTGCACTATAAAAGAACGAAGAGAAGAATTTTTTTAATGGCGCCTATCCATCATCATTTCCAAATGAAAGGATACAGCGAATCGCAAATTTCTTACGTTTATTCTTTGATAACGGTAATAATGGGAGCTATATGTGTCATATTCTATTTTTAGGAGTAGATTATGTTCATTTCAACACAAAAATTTTTAATTTTAGGCGCATCTAAAAGCGGTAGCGCAGTAGCAAACTATATTCTCGATAAAAGTTCAACGTGTTACGTTTACGAAGAATTAAAAACAGAGAAGGTACAAGCTTCTTTATCCCGTCTTGTAAATAAGGGAGCTATCCTTGTAGACGATAATAATATCGATGAAGTACTTGTAAATATCGACGCAGTGGTAATTAGTCCGGGTGTGGCAATTAACCATAGAGTAGCGATAAAAGCAAAGAATTTAGGCGTCAAGATTATAGGAGAGTTAGAGTTTGGGTATTTAAATTTGATACCAACAATAATTGCCGTAACAGGAACTAACGGTAAAACTACTACCGTATCTTTGATAAACGCAATCCTTAAAGAAAATAAAGTAAAAACTGCGCTCGTCGGCAACGTGGGAAAACCCATAACAGGCGAAATTGCAAATATAAATAAAGACACGGTGTGCGTTACCGAAGTTTCAAGTTTTCAGTTGGAAAGCGCGCAAAATTTTTGCCCACACGTAAGTTGCGTTTTAAATATAGCGCCCGACCATTTGGAAAGGCATTATACTATGGAAAACTACATTTTTTTGAAGAAGAAAATTCTTAAAAATCAAACGAGCACAGAGTATGCG